>JBBRVL010000447.1:0-3153 GCA_038246925.1 Chloroflexia bacterium | reverse complement strand
CTATCGTCCTCGATAAAACCTCTGCGTACTCCGCGCATCTGCGGCGATTCCTCTATGCGCTGCTAGTCGAGCGCCGCTTTAATTGCCACGCCGAGGGTCCCTGTAAAGAAGGCGAGCGAAGTCAGCCCCAGGAACTTCAGGAATTGCCTCCGGCTGTTGTTCAGTTCTTCTCCGCGATTGCTAGGGAAGTCCTGCTGCCACAGCGCGTCCCCGTCCTTCGGCGGCAGAGGGAATCGGTATGGGCCTTTGTGGATTGAGCTTTGGTGCGAGATTCCAGACTGGCCTCCAGGTGAGAGGAATCTTGTGGTGGTTCTCTTGCCTGAGTCACCCACACGTTAGCTTCGCTGGTTATACGCCGCGTTGAGCTGTGCGACTTGGCAAGCGGGCTTCTCAAGGCAGGTAGAGCACCGATGGATCATAAGGCCAAGAGATGAGAGCGATGCCTCCTCTCGAGAGGAGGCATCGCTCTCATCGGTAATGGCAGACCTTACTACACACCGCTATGAGGCAGGGGTTAGCGTCTGGGCGTCCTGCGGCTGATCGTGGGAGATAGGACGTCCCGTGTCCATATTGCGCGAGGCGGAGTTCATTGCCCGTATGAACAGCCAACCTCCCACAAGCACAAATCCCAACAGCGACACCCACATGATGTTCAGGGCAAAGTCCACGTTGGTGCTACTTGTGAACGCCTGAGCAAACCCCGCCAGGTAATCCTGGTCTGCCCCCTCAACTGCAAAGACCAGCGGTCCATAGTACAGGGTCGCCCCCAGCACGAGGAAGGCCGTCGTTAGCCGGTACGCGCCCACTTCGTCTATCGTCTATCGTCCGTTGCTGAACGAAGTGAACTATCGTCCATCGTTTACCTTGAACCCTGAAGTCACATAGCTGCGGGTAAAGACAGGACCACTCTCGTGCCTTGACCGGGCGCGCTCTCTATCCGAATGTGCCCGTGCTGCGCCTCCACCAGCCCTTTAGCAATTGAAAGGCCCAAGCCACTCCCCGCCATTTCCTTTGTGGAAAACTTCTCGACCCGCTTGCCTCCTACGCGATAGAACCGCTCGAAGAGGTGGGGCTTGGGCAAATGGGTATCTACCTGTTGGCTGTTGTAGGGTGGAGCTTCTATGTCCGCAAATGGATTACGGCGCGCTGGTGGCGCGTCATACACACGTTGAGCTTCGTGGTCTTCCTGCTCGTGATAGCACACGCTATAGGTAGTGGCACGGATAGCACCGGCACATGGGCAATAGCCCTGTACTGGACAAGCGTAGGGAGTTTGCTCTTCCTCACCGTTTACAGGGTATTGCTACGGCGATTTATGAGGGCGAGTAATAACAGGCTCTCAAGAGCCTGAGCAGCGAAGGAGACCGCGCCAGCCGGCGCTTTCGCTTGAGCGCTAAGGGGAGTGGTTAGGGCAACTTTATCCCTACATTGTGGCCCATATTTCTCCTCCTGCATAGCTAAACGACGTGGAGCGCCTGCTCCAAATCGGCTATGATGTCGTCGGGGTGCTCGATCCCTATGGACAGGCGCACAAGTTGCTCGCTGATACCCATCCTGGCCCTCTCCAAAGGTTCCACGTCCGAGTGGGTCATGCTGGCCGGGTGCTCGGCGAGGGACTCCGTGCCTCCCAGGCTAACCGCGAGCTTGATTAACCGGAGGGCGTTGAGGAATCTGAAGGCCTGCTCTTCTCCGCCAATGATGTCGAAGGAGATAACCGAGCCAGGGCCTGAGCACTGCTTGTGATAAATACAGTACTGTGGGTCATCTTCCGCAAGGTGCCCCAGGTAGTGGACGCGCTCGACCTTTGGGTGGTCGGCCAGGAAATCAGCCACGATGCGAGCATTCTTCATCTGGGCCGTCATTCTGAGCTTCAACGTTTCCAGGCTCCGCATCAAGAGCCAGCCCGTCCAGGCGTCGGGCATCGTGCCCATAATGGTGCGCATCGTCCTTACCTGGTCTACTAGTTCAAGTGAGCCGAGGCACGCTCCCGCTATCAGGTCGCTGTGCCCGCCTATGTACTTGGTGGCTGAGTAGAGTACCAGGTCGGCCCCATGGCGGAGCGGCTGCTGCCATAATGGGCCGAGAAAGGTGTTGTCCACTACCGTAAGCACGCTGCGTTCCGAATTAGAGTAGTGGCGAGCAATCGTTGCGCACTCCTCGATATCCACCATCGAATTCGTGGGATTAGCAGGCGTCTCGATGTAGATCATCTTGAGGTGGCTCGCTATTTCGGGATTACTCAAAATCTCCTTTACCTCGGCGTGGCCCCTATTCGCCATAAAGCCTATAGAGCGCACCCCAAACCTGGGGAGGATGTGCTTCAGCAGGAAGTCGGTGCCGCCATAGACCGGGTCGCTATGGAGTATGACGTCGCCAGGACTGAGGAATCCGAGGAGAGTGGTGGCAATTGCGGCCATGCCGCTCCCGAACACGGTAGCAGCCTCGGCCCCGTCCCACAGGGTCAGACGGTCTTCAAGGATCTCCAGGTCGGGGTTGTTGATACGGCTGTAGATAAGGCCCATCTTCTCATATAGCCCCTTCTTGCGCAGCCCATAAGCTATCTCAAAAAAGGCCTTGCCTTCCTCCGCCGTTTTGAAGACGAAGGTGGATGTCTGGAAAATTGGGCACTTGATGGCCCCCTGGGACCAATCGGGGCGGTAACCGTAGCTCATCATCAGGCTCTCGGGGTGAGCCGTTACGGGGTGAGTGCCTGCGTGAGGATGGCCGTTGTGAGTACGAGAGCGACGCTGCTCTTGCTTCAACATCTCTTTTCTCCTTGAACCGTAACAAAGTATCGAGGAGTGGCGGGAGCTCCGCTCCTACCATAAGCATAGCGGTCAAGGGTGAACTTTGACGTAGATATTTGTAACAGGACGGTGAAGAATTGCGGGTCAGCAAGAAATCAAAAGCCAGTGCTGGCTGACTTCTGATTTCTAATACCTCGCTAAGCTAAGCTGACAAGGCTATTTCGGGGGTGCATCCTGCGGTAGCTGGACGACACTTGCCGGTGTGTCCATCTCGGCCAGCGGGTAAACGTCATAGTGGGAGAAGTTGTAGACAGGGGCCATGGCTAATAGCCTGTCGAGTTCTTCATTGGAAGTGACGTCGTAGATCCACGCACCGCCGTGCTTGCCTACTATGTGCCAGCGCTTT
>JBBRVL010000446.1:0-3153 GCA_038246925.1 Chloroflexia bacterium | reverse complement strand
GTCTAGGCCATCTATCAGGATGCTGCCACTTGTAGCCTCATATAGGCGCGGCAGCAAGTAGGTGAGGGTGGTCTTGCCCGCGCCAGACGGCCCGACGAGCGCGGCCAACTGCCCAGGCTGCACCGTGAAGCTGACGTTCTGAGTAGCGTATTGCGGTTCTTCGCCTTCGGCGGACGACCCGTTCGATTGCGTATTGCGTATTGCGTATTGCGTAATATCCTTGCTTCCGACTGAGGAGTGCGGTTCGTCGTCCTTCGTCCTTCGATGAGCCGAAGGTGAACTAGCGTCCTTCGTCTTTCGCCCACCCGACAGGGTGAGCGTAGCTTCGGGAGCCTGTCCCCAGCGCATCACCTCTGAGAGGGCGGCTGCCTCAGCGCGGGCCTCGTTGTCACCTACTATGTAGCTGAATGATACGTCGCGGAACTCGACTTTACCGCGCACTTGCTGTAACACGGTGGCGTTTGGCTTCTCCTTTATCTCGATGGGCAGGTCCAGCACCTCGAATACGCGCTCGAAGCTGACCATCGAGGTGGCGAAATCTACGCGGGAGTTGCTGAGGGAGCCGAGCGGGCCGTATAGCTGCACAAGGTACGACATGAAGGCCACGATAGTGCCCACCGTGAACCCGCTCCCCCCTATCACCAGGTGCGCGCCGACCCATGAGACGATTGCCACGCCTATCGAGCCTGTGAGACCCAGCCCGAAGAAGAACCACCGCCCGATCAATGCCTGCTTGATGCCCATGTCGCGCACGCCCATCGCACGGTCTGAGAAACGCCGCTCCTCGTCATGCGCCCTGCCGAATATCTTCACCAGGAGCGCGCCGCTTACGTTCAGCGTCTCGTTCATCATGGCGTTCATCTCGGCGTTGAGCGTGAGTTGTTTGCGGACGACCTCCCGCAGCACGTTCCCTACGCGCCGCGCCGACAGGACGAATGCCGGAAGTATCACTATCGAGATGAGGGTCAGCCGCCATTCGAGCGAGATCATAATGAAGAGCGTGAAGGTGAGGGTAACGGCGTTGGATATTATGTCAACGACTGTGCTAGATATAGCGCGCTGGGAGCCTACCACGTCGTTGTTGAGGCGCGACATAAGCTCGCCCGTGCGCGTGTGCGTGAAGAATCGCAGCGACATCTTTTGCAAGTGACTGAAAAGGGCGCACCGCAAATCGTAGATGACCCCTTCGCCGATGCGCGAGCCGAGGTATCGCTGTAGCACGCCCAGCAGGCCCGACACAAGGGGCACGCTGACCATCCAGACCACGAGCCAGTTGAGCTGCGCTATGTCCTTCGAGGGGATAATCACGTCTATCAACTGCCGGAAAAGGAGTGGCGGGATGATAGAGAGGAGGGAGATGCCGACAATTGTCACCAACATGATCGAAATGCGCCCCACATAGGGGCGCGCGTATGCCGAGACCCGCCGCAGCAAGGCGCGAGTAACTACAGGGCGGTTCTCCTTGGGGTCGTGTCGTACATACGACCACCAGCCTGAGCCATGATCCATACTATATGTTCCTTATCTACGCAATCTCTATAATTGCTCTTATATCTACCTGTTTATATACCTAGAGTATAACATTGCAGACCCGATAATGTACCTAGCCGAAAGTTGGGTCTTTACACCAGGTCGAACGGAGGGTTCCAGGGCACTTAAAACAAAAAACGCTGAATGACCCGAAAGTCCGTCAGCGTTTTTGTCCCTACCGAGGCTCAACACCTCAGAAGTGAGCTAATAATACAGGATGTTTCGCCCCCTGTCAAGAGGTTTTGCAGCCCAATTTCGGGGCAATTTTTGGCAGCTATACGCTACTCAAAGCGCCCATCAAATCCGTAACTCGTAACTCGTTTACCCTCTAGTCGTGGATTGCCCCGACTCGTCTTTCTGCACTGCGGCGCCACCCTGCGCGCCCTGGTTCTGCGCGCTGCCTATTCCTTCCCCCGTCTCCGAAGGGCTGGAAGTGCCCTGGCTCTTCTGTTCGCGCTCTTTCTGGTCGTCTACCGTCGCGGGTAGGTTGACTTCCGGCTCACCTGCGTTTGCCATCTCTCTATTCTCCTTTCATGACCTCTGCAATCTCACGCCACGATGTGGCTTATATACACAAGCGTCGGACAGGCCGTTTGTTGTAACGTAAGCGGAGATGGACCCGTCTAAAGCTCCACACCATCGTGTGCAGGGAACGTGCCATCATTTCACGGTGTTTAGCTCGATTTCGTACAATTTCCGAATCATGCGCGATAAATGTGCCAGCTACGCACGAATGCTTATTCAACACTTTTCATAAATCACTCACAGAGGCGGTTCCGTCTTCACGCATCACGCATCACGCATCACGCCACCAACCTCGTCACCCTCCACGCTATCTGGTAAAATAGCCTTGCCCCACCAGGTAACTTCCTCGCCAGAAAGGTAAGTCACTCTAATGCTATTCTTGCGCTCCGGCAAATGGTCTGTCTCCCTTGTTTTGATACTAACTGCTCTGTGGACAATGGTTGGCTGCGATAGCGGCAATACAGCTACCCCTACTCCTATAGCCCCTACCGCTATACCGACTATACCGACCGCTCTAGCCACAAGCACGCCTGAGCCACCCGCCACAGCTACTACGGTCGCCACTCCTAGCTCCACGCCCATACCCGTCGCCAAGCGTGGGTTTGTGCCTATCTTCTGCTATCACCACATACGCGATTGGGTGAAGAGCGACGCTAAAGACGACCGGGCTTACATCGTATCACCGTCCGACCTGGAGACTCAGCTAAAGTGGCTCAAGGAGGCGGGATACAGTTCTGTGTCGTCCGAGCAAATATACGACTATTACGCTAACGGCAGGCCGCTGCCCGACAAGCCGATCATGCTGTCGTTCGACGACACCGATGACAATCAGTTCACCAACGCCTACCCCCTGCTCAAGAAATACGGCTTCAAAGGGACCTTCTTCATCATGACCGTAAGCATAGGCCAGGAGAACTACATGACCGCCGCGCAATTGAAGGAGCTTGACAAAGAGGGACACGACTTACAGCCCCACACCTGGGACCACCACATGGTCACGAAGTACACGACTGATAAGGATTGGCAGTTGCAAATCGTTGGACCAAAGAAAGAGCTAGAGACGCTGCTGGGCCACCCGACGCCCTTCTTCGCCTATCC
>JBBRVL010000445.1:0-3158 GCA_038246925.1 Chloroflexia bacterium | reverse complement strand
GTTGGTAGGTTTGAGGGAGGTCGCTTTGCCCTTCTGCTTTGAGGCTGGGACTTTGTTCGAATGCTACCTCCAACTCATCGCGATCTCGAAGGATCGATGATTTCCACGAGGACCAATCCGACGGTTTCCCTGGCTGATATTCAAGCTTCAGCAAGTGCAGTAGGACGGTCTTGATACGACTGTTGACTTCCCTCGCTTCGCGTTTTCCCAAGTCCTCAACTTCCTCGGCTAGAGCTTCGATGTCGATCTGGTCAAACTCACCGGCCCGGATTTTCCCAGCTGTCCGCAAAGCCCAGTCCGCGTAGTCCGTGGCGTAGTTATCGACCGCGCTCGCATTATGCTATCTGGCGACTCTCTTTCCTCGGTGAAGAGCCTACTGGCAGAACTTGAGCGCCGGAAGGTAGGTACGGTGAAAAATCGTCACGCGGTCCAGCTACCCGCACCATTGAGTATCCCTGACCCCAATCGTGCTGTTTGGGTAGTAGCGGAGGCGCTTCCTTCACCGGACGGGCGTCCACGCTTGCGGCGCGTCTCACTTGAGCTTGCGGGGGAAGCAGCCAGGATAGCTTCACTGGTCGGAGGTGAAGCCGTGTCTCTTCTCATGGGCAGCGGGGTCGCACCTCTCGTCGACGAGCTTGCCTGCTATGGTACTCCTCGTGTTTACCTGGCCGACGACGAGCGATTAGAGCCGTACAATGTAGAGACATACGCATCGATATTGTCACGAGCAATCGAGCAGCATAAACCCTGGGCTGTGCTGCTCCCCGCCACATCGTTCGGGCAAGACCTCGCCCCGCGTGTGGCAGCACGGCTAGGACTTGGTTTGACGGCGGACTGCCTCGGTCTCGAAATAGACAGGGAAGGTCGCCTCTTGCAACTCAAGCCCGCATTTGGAGGCCAGGTCGTCGCCCCAATCCTTAGCCGTACCCTCCCACAGATGGCGACTATCCGCCCCGGCATGATCGATCTTTATGCACCCAACTTATCCATCCGCCCCAATGTAACAATGCTGGACCTCGACGGCCTCCCCGCAGGGCGTGCGCGTAGAGTATCGACCAGCAGCGAAGGTGAAGCTGGACTTACCCTCGATGCTGCCAGACTGGTGGTATGCGTGGGCACCGGCATAGGCGGGCCGGAAGCTTTGCCCCAGATATACGACCTCAGTAAGCTACTGGGCGCACGTTTCGGCTTCGCTCCCGATGAGATAGCGGTAGGCGCTACCCGCAAAGTAGTGGACGAAGGCTGGCTGCCGCGCCACCAGCAAATCGGCATCACAGGCCGCGCCGTCGCCCCCGACCTCTACCTCGGCCTCGGCGTGCAAGGTAAATTCAACCACACGGTTGGTATACTGCGCTCAGGCACCGTCGTATCCGTGAACAACGACCCCAAGGCTCCCATTTTCGCTGCCTCCGATATAGGAATAGTCTCCAACTGGCAAGATTTCGTTATAGCCTTCTCGTCTCTCCTCTCAACTTAACAGGGATCAGGCTACTAAGAATACTTATCAAAGCATCGATTCTGAGAAATGGCGTAGATGTAGGGGCGAACCTTTTGTTAGCCCGGTAGGGTGGTCGGTCGATGGGCACGGACGAACACAAGGTTCGCCCCTACATGCGCTGGTTTGTTAGATGCTCGAAGCGCCGCCCGCCCAGTGGCACAGACTATGCAACATCCCCAAAAGTAAAGTTGGAGGGACAATCATGGCACAAGCACAGGCAGTAATCTATTCCACCCACACCTGACCCTGGTGCTACCGCGTGAAGGAGTTTCTTTCACAGAAAGGTATCACCTGGACTGAAAAGTACGTAGACGACGACAGGGCAGCGGCTATCGAGATGATACGGCTCTCAGGCCAGCAAGGGGTCCCCGTTACAGTAATAGGCGACGAGGTAGTAGTTGGGTTCGACCGGGCCAGGCTGGAGCGGATCGTTGCCGCAATGGCATCTACCGGCAAGCCCCCAGCCCAGAACGCAAACGGCAAGCACGGCAAGCGCAAATCTCTCGGCGCGAAGGTGGCCGATGCCGGACGATATGCTCTTCCCGGTGGCACTCCTTCTGAAGGTGTCTATGTAGGCGGCGTCAACCCAGGCTCACCCGCCGAAGCAGCAGGCCTCAAACCTGGTGACGTAATTACTCAGGTAGGCGAAAAGCCGGTACGTTCCGTGGACGAATTGACGGCGGCCCTCACCGGAGCAAGCGACGGCACGCTCCACCTATCGGTATCAAGGGGTGTAACCACTCGCAATGTAGAAGTCAGGCTATAATATTAACCCGCTCGATCCCCTGATCCTTAGAACAACAACGCCATCAATGCCTTCTGCACGTGCAGCCGGTTCTCGGCCTGCTCAAAGACTACCGAGTTCGGCCCATCCATCACGTCATCCGTAATCTCCTGTCCACGGTGTGCCGGCAGGCAATGCATTACCAGGGTGCTTGAGCCTGTCTGCTTCAGAAGCTGCTTGTTCACCTGGTATGGCATGAATATCTTCTTGCGTTTGTCGGCTTCTGCTTCCTGCCCCATGCTGGCCCATGTGTCAGTGTAGATAACATCGCTTCCTACCACATCGTCGGGGTCGTTCGAGAACTGGAGCCTTGTCCCTGAGAGCGCCGCATCGATCCGCGCTTTCTGCACGTACTTCGGCTTCACCTCATAGTCGTCAGGGCTGATGAGGGTAATGTTCATCCCAACCTTGGCTGCCACAAGCATCAAAGAAGCTGCCACGTTGTTCCCATCGCCTATATACGTCAGATTGATACCTTCGACCCGGCGCTTCCTCTCGTAAATGGTGAAGAGATCGGTCAGCGCCTGGCACGGGTGCTCGTCGTCTGACAGGCCGTTGATGACCGGCACCCCTGCGTACTCGGCAAGCTCCTCCACATCCTTATGCGCGAATACCCGCGCCATGATACCATCCACCATCCGCCCAAGCACGCGGGCCACATCAGGCGTGCTCTCCCTCTTGCCAAGTTGGATGTGCTCCGGCCCCAGAAAAAGGGCATGCCCTCCAAGCTGCGACATCCCCGTCTCGAAACTGACCTGCGTCCGCAACGACGGCTTCTGGAAGATCATCGCCATCTGCTTACCTTCAAGCAGTCGGTGCGGCTCCCCCGTCTTCTGCCTGCTCTTCAGCTCCGCCGCAAGCTCCCACACCTGCCAT
>JBBRVL010000444.1:0-3161 GCA_038246925.1 Chloroflexia bacterium | reverse complement strand
GTAGCGGAACTTGCCCAATTGAGAGAGGAGCACATCGTAGGGAGCTTTGTTCTCCGGGTGCATCTCGAACACCGCTCGCTCGAAGTACTGCACGCGGTACGTTTTGCCATCAAGGTCGCTCTTCTCGGTGAACTCTTCGGAGATAGGGAACCCCTGCTGAGCTAGCCCACCATTTTTCTGCCAGTACTCTAAGAACTTGCCGCCTACACGCTTGCCTGTCTCTTTGAACAGGATTGAGCCTGCTGTGGTGTTAGCCTGCTGGCCTGGGGCACCATTGGGATACTTACGCTTGTATTCGAAGTTGCCCAGAAGTGACAACAAAACATCATACGGTGCCTGCTTCTCAGGGTGAAGCTCGAACACTGCACGCTCCATGTACTGGACTGTATAGAACTTGCCATCTGTATCAGAGCGTTCCTGCATCTCCTCAGAAATGGGGAAACCCTGCTGCGGCAGACCTCCATTATTCTGCCAGTAGTTGAGGAACTTGCCTCGTACCGACTTTGAAGTCTCTTTGAATGTAGTTGCCAGCTGATCAGGCGAGGCGCTGCTGGTGTTGCCGCCAACAACTACGTCGCCGACCATGGACGGGTGGAACTCGCAGTAGTAGTGGTAACGGCCGGGCTTTGTGAAGGTCATCGACCACTTTTCGCCGGTCTTCTGCTCGGGTGATACGTTTAGCTCAGGACCCTCCAGGATAGCGATATTATGACTTTCGGCGTCGAAATTTACCCAGGTGACGCTATCACCAACCGACACGTTCATCGACTGGCCTTCTGTCACGGTGTTTGGGGTCTTGAATTTGTAGTCTTTCATCTCCACCGTACGCACAGCAGCGGCGGCAGGCTGGGGGGTATAAAAAGGGGTGAACATAGGGATGACGAGCATGGAGGCCATTACAACGGCTGCGCGTCGCCACGATACGGATGTCGACCTTTTTGTTTCTCTTATAGTCCTCAAACCTGATCTCCTTTTTGAATGCAACGCTTACTATATAAACCGAGCAAAGAACGGGGCCGCAAAGCATCCTGGTGCTGCTAGGCCCGACGCTACTTAATACGTTATGTAGTTACACCTACTTTTCAATTTTACCAAAATCAGGTAGCAATTTGCGTGAAGAACTATTGACAATTGGTAAAAATATGGTAATATATGAATGAAGTTCATTCATAAGTGATTTTAGTAACAATACACGCGAAGGGTATCTATGATTTCAGGGTTTGGCAAGCCACGGTGGAACGAAGAAGCAAAAGAAGCCGACGCAGATAAGCGGCAACTGATCATGGAGGCCGCTAGAGAGCTTTTCACCACTAAAGGCTACGAAAGCACTACCATGTCGGAGGTAGCGCGCAAAGCAGGCGTAGCCGTCGGCACTGTCTACCTTTATTTCAAGAACAAGAACGACCTCCTCTATGGTGTGAAGGGCGATTGGGACAACGAGTTCCTCAGTTTCATGGCGCGCCCGGAAATCCAGGCTACACCCCACCACCTGAGGGCAAGGCCATTGGTCGAGGCGGTCTTCATGTTGTGCGCCCAGCAGACCGATATGGTGCAGTTGATGGGCATGCAGCCGGAGATGATTGGTGAGTGGCACACCCATGACGGCGGGACTGTGCAGGCCGCCTTGCAGGTGATGTTCGATGAGGCCCAGGCAGCAGGCGCTTTCAGGCAGATAGATAGCAAGGCTGCGTCGATTATCGCTTTCGGCATGGTCAACCAGGCGCTCCTGCAGTGCTTCGTCATCGAGGGTGGTAAAGATGAGGCTCGGTATATCAACACGCTTGTGGATGCGTTGGAACAGTGGCTGGTGCGGCCCGAGTTACTGGTGGAGATGAGGGAAAACGTGAAACGTGAGATTGGCACCGCTTAGATGGTTGTTATTGAACCGCAGAGGCGCAGAGACGCGGAGTATTTTTGGGGCTAGGGATCAGAAACACTAAACTCCATGGCTGATAGCTGATAGCTGATAGCTGATAGCTTTTAGATATTTAGAAGACCCGATTTTACAAGGAGAAAGACGATGTTTGGAGCACTGGGGCAGTTCATATATAAGAGACGGTGGCTTGTACTTTTCGCGGGGCTTGCGCTCATAATCGCCGGAGGGGTATATGGCACAAGCGTTGTGGGCAAGCTCAAGAACGGCGGCTTCTACGATCCCGACGCCGAGTCGACACAGGTTATAACCGCCATGCACGAGAAGTTGGGGCAGGATGAGTCGTCGCTCATCGTGCTTTTCTCGCCTAACTCCGTGCCCGGCTTAGGCGACCAATCGGAGCCTGTGCTCAGTGCTGAGTACAAGGCCGAGGTCGAGAAGGTGCTGGGGCGCGTCAAGGGGCAGGAAGGCACCGACAATATAGTCAGTTTCTACAACACAGGCGCGCAGCCTCTTCTGTCGAATGATAAGACCGGCACATATGCTGTGATCGGCTTTTTGGGCGATGAAGAAGAACAATCAAAGACGATGGAGCGGGTGCGGCCTCTCCTCACCAGCGATATGCTGGATATAAAACTGGGTGGCCTCCCGGCATTCAGCCAGGAGATCAGCAAGCAGGTCGAGAAAGACCTGGCGACTGCTGAGAGCTTCACCTTTCCTATCCTGGCTATATTGCTGGTGCTGATCTTTGGAAGCCTGATCGCGGCGGCGCTTCCGCTGGCTATAGGCGGGGTGGTTATTCTGGGCGCGTTCTTGATACTGCGCTTCACCACCGACGTTACCGACATATCGATATTCGCGCTCAATATCATCACGATGCTGGGGCTGGGTCTGGCAATAGACTACAGCCTCTTCATGGTGAGCCGCTTCCGGGAGGAGTTGGCTAAACGTGACGGGGACGTGCGAGGGGCGCTCGTAAAGACTATGCAGACGGCGGGGCGCACGGTGATGTTCAGCGGCCTGACGGTGGCTATCAGCCTGTTGAGCCTGCTGGTCTTCCCGCAGATGTTCCTCAGGAGCATGGGTATCGGGGGCGCGGCGGCAGTGTTCGTGGCGATGTTGGCGGCGCTCACTGTGCTTCCGGCTTTGCTGGCTCTGCTTGGGCACAGGGTCAATTCGGCTTCGGTGTGGTCCCTACTCAGGAGGGGGCGCAAGCGAGAGGCCATTGCTGAAGCGATCCCTGAGCACGGCGGCTTCTGGTATCGCTGGAGCAACTTCGTCATGCGTC
>JBBRVL010000443.1:0-3190 GCA_038246925.1 Chloroflexia bacterium | reverse complement strand
CGTGTCCATGCGCGCTGGATTGTGGGTCACGGCGTGCTGTTTATAGACGACCCTGAGCACAAGCAGCAGCGCCACCTGATGATGCCCGCTTTCCACCGCAAGCGGATCGAAGACTACCAGCGGACAATGCAAGAGACGACCACGCAGAGGCTGAACCGCTGGGAGCCAGGTGTAACGATGGACGTTGCGAGGGAGATGCATCAACTTGCCCTCGTGATAGCGGGACGCACCCTGTTCAGCGTGGACCTCGCAGGCAACTCCCGCGAGCTTGGCAAGGCTGTGGCTACACTGGTAACAAGCGTCACCAACCCTGTAAATATAGCGCTCGCCCAGGTCCCATTCGACATATTGGGGATAGGGAAGGGTGGTACTCTGCGCCGCAGCCTTGCCCGCATCGACACTACCCTGCGGAAGATTATCGAAGAGCACGAGCGCGACAAACGCGACAAACGCGATGTGGTTTCGATGCTGGTGGCGGCCCGCGATGAGGAAGGCGGGCGAATGACCACCGAGCAGATGCGCGACCAGCTACTCACCCTCTTCATAGCAGGCCATGAAACGAGCGCCAACGCCCTCACCTGGGCTTTCTACCTGCTGGCGCAGCACCCGCACGTTACCACGAAGCTGTTGAAAGAGCTTGACGAGCAGTTGCATGGGGAGCCTCCCACCGCCGCAGACCTTGAGCGGTTACCTTACCTCGACCTGGTGACGAAAGAGGTGCTGAGGCTCTACCCACCCGCTCCGAGTGCCAACCGCATGGTAAAAGAGGCGTTCGAGTGGAAGGGCTACACGATGGAGCCGGGCGAGCTTGTAAGTTACGTGCCGTTCGTGAGCCATAGGATGCCCGACCAGTTCCCAGAGCCTGAGGTCTTCAAACCGGAACGCTTCGACCCCGCAAGCAAGAACCCGCCACCGCCTTATGCCTACATACCGTTCGCCGCAGGGCCACGCTCGTGCATCGGCGCACCGTTCGCCACGATGGAGATAAAGACCGTGCTTGCAATGGCCCTCCAGCGCTTCAGGCTCGACCTCGTGCCGGGCCAGCACCTCGAAGCGACCGTGCGCACCACAGTGCAGCCTGAGGACAAGATACTGATGCGCGCTTACCCGCAGGACGGCAAGGTGGAAAAATCAAGGGCGCGGGTCACAGGCAACCTGGTGGGAGCGGTGGCGCGGAAGAAGGAAGGCGGGCGCAGGCGGTGGTTCTTTTGATGTCTGGTTCCTCTTGAATCACAGAGAGCACAGAGAACACAGAGAACACAGAGGGTTTTATTGTTCTTGTTCACAGCCGAGGCGCGGAGATGTGAAGAGGTGTTCTGAATGGGGTTCTAAATGGGGTTCTAAATGGGGTTCTATATGTAGGGGCGGACACAAGGTCAATAGTGTCGCATAAAGATTCCGTAGGGGCAGGCCCCCGTGCCTGCCCTTGTTGGCGATGACCAGGGCAGGCACGGGGGCCTGCCCCTACAGCACGTTCCGATTTTTAATGCGACAGCATTAGACACAAAGTTCGCCCTGTCAGGGGCTGTAACCTGTTCATGGCAAGTGCGTGCAAACTGGACAAGGGTGGACACGTGGGTCCGCCCCTACATTTGCCTGAAGACGAACAACCACATCGCGTCAGCTATGCCTACTACCGCCCAGAAGCCGATTATGAGAAGAGGCTTTCGGAGTATGCACCGGCTCGTGAGGAGGCCGAGCGTTACGGCTTTCCCATAGAGGGCTACGGCTATTGCCGCTACCAGAAGCACGAAAATGGGCGGGGTCAGCGCCCAGGCGATGAGGCCGGTCGTACCCATTTTGCAGAAAGTGAAGGCCAGCTTCTCGTATTTCTCGGCGCTCGTTAGCGGCTGGCGCTCCATCTCGGTTACGGATGGTGAGTTGCTCATCGTCTGTTCGAGCGCGCTCATCTCCGCATCCTCCCGATGCTACCCGCCGTTATTACCTGATTGATAGGCACCTGGCCCGCCGAGGTCTTTTCCCTCAATTCACTGAAAAGCTGGCGGGCGCAGAACGGGACTCTTATGGGGTTGGTATCGCCATCGGTAGAGCCGACATGGACGCAGCACTGCTGCAACCGTTCGACATTGAGCGTCCAGGCGTCCATGAACGACTTGATAGTGAGCCGTTTCATCCGCTTGGCGACCGTTTCAAGTGGGTGCTCCCGCTTGAGGAGCATATTGCTCACGCTCTTGACGAAGTTATCGAGGCCGAGGTCGCAGTTCTCGCACAGATCGAGCATGTAATCTATCAGCTCGGGACGGGTGATGGTGGTTGTCTCGCTCATCATGCCGGTGAGGGCGCGCTTTATCTCGTCGCTCACGTTATCGAATGCTATCCGGTTGCTGATTATCCCCAGATTCGCCTTGAGCTTTTCGACACCCAGCAGACGGGCTATAGAGTTGAACTGGCCCGCGTCTCCCTTCACGAAGTAAGAGATAGAGCAGCAGTCGGGGTGACTGCAAGGCAGGGCAATAAAGTCGTCCGGCCCTACGAGGCCACCCGATTGCTCTCCGAGCCTCATCAAAACGCCTGTGGTAGTGACGCGCTGCATCGGGTCGATGGGATTGGCCCGACCTGAGCCGAAGACCGGCTGGAACGACACCCCCGCCACATAGTCGGTGTCGAAGGCGTACTGCACCACCTCACCTATCTCCGCATCGTTGACCCCCTGCGCCACCGCCATCACCAGCGTGGTGAATACGCGCGCATCCCCAAGCCTCTTCACAGCCAGAGCCTTCATCTCACGCAAGTCTTTACCCCTATGGTAAAGGTGAGTATCGAGGGAGAAGCCATCGAACTGAAGGTAAATCTCCACCCTGTTGCGCAGCTTGTGCAGCGCCGAAAGGAGCTTGTCGTCCTTCGCAATACGGATACCGTTGGTATTGAGCACCACGCGGGTCACGTTGCGAGCGGTAGCGGCTTCGATGATCTCGATCACTTCGGGGTGGACCGTCGGCTCGCCCCCGCTCAGCATCAGCACGTCTATACGCCCACCCTCACGCTCGATAGCCGTCTCAAGGGCGCGCGTAATGTGGTCAATGCGAGCGTAGCGGTTGACCCCCGTGCCGCTCCCAGCGAAGCAGGTGGGGCAGTTGAGGTTGCAGTTCTCTGTGATGTCGAGCAGGAGGATGCAGCTGTGCTGGGTCTGCACGGCACCGAGTCCTTGCATGTAGTTCAAGGGTATGGG
>JBBRVL010000442.1:0-3194 GCA_038246925.1 Chloroflexia bacterium | reverse complement strand
GTCAGCATCCAGACTTCCAGGCCAAGCGCCTGCAGCTCACGCACGGCTTCGGGCGACTCCGGCTTGAGGGTATCAGCCACAGCAATCAAGCCGCCCGCCTTGTTGTCGACCGCCACATACATGGGTGTCTTGCCCTGGGCCGCAAGCGCGGCACCCTGCTCGCTCAGGCCGTCCAGCCCGATGTTGTTCGCGGCCATGAGCCGCGTGTTGCCTATCAACAGGTTGCGCCCCTCAACGGTGGCCTCGATGCCGTGCCCGGCGACCGCCTGGAACCTGTCGGTGGCCGCGAGGCTCAGCCCAAGCTCACCGGCGCGGGCAACAATGGCCTCACCCAATGGGTGCTCCGAGCCTCGCTCAGCGCTGGCTACCAGCCTCAGAAGTTCCTGCTCCCCAATCCCGTTGGTTGCGACCAGGTCGGTAACCGCTGGCTTGCCCCGCGTCAGAGTACCGGTCTTGTCCAGCACGATTGCGTTCACTTTGTACGCGCCTTCGAGCGCTTCACCGCCCCGGATCAGTACGCCATGCTCAGCGCCTTTGCCGGTGCCGACCATGATGGCGGTTGGCGTTGCCAGGCCTAGGGCGCAGGGGCAGGCGATGATGAGCACCGCAATCATCGAGACGAGCGACAGGGTGAACTTCGGCTCAGGCCCAACAACGTACCACAATACGAAGGTGAGCGCCGCCAGCCCCAGCACCACGGGCACGAAGTAGGAGGAAATCTGGTCGGCCAGGCGCTGGATGGGGGCCTTTGAGCCTTGAGCCTCCTCCACCAGCTTCACGATTTGTGCCAGCGCGGTGTCCTTGCCTACCCTGGTAGCACGGAAGGTAAACGAGCCGGTCTTGTTGATGGTCGCGCCGATTACGGAGCCGCCCGGCTCCTTCTCGACCGGCAGGCTCTCGCCCGTAAGCATAGATTCATCGACCGAGGAGCGGCCTTCCACTACTATGCCGTCCACCGGCACCTTATCGCCGGGGCGTACCCGGATTACGTCATCTACCTGTACCTGCTCAATCGGCAGGTCAATCTCTTCGTCGTTGCGGATCACGCGGGCGGTGCGGGGAGCCAGGCCCATCAGTTTCTTGATCGCCTCTGACGTCTGCCCTTTGGCGCGTGCCTCAAGGTAGCGGCCCATCAGGATGAGGCCGATAATGATCGTGGACGTATCGTAGTATGCTTCGGGCACAAGCCCCGCGCTGCTCACCGCGCCCGGGAAGAAGGTGATGAAGACCGAGTATAGGTAGGCAGCCGAAGTGCCTACCGCGATCAGGGTGTTCATATTGGTCGTCAGGTGGCGAGCCGCCATCCATGCGCCCTTGTAGAATGTCCAACCGGCCCAGAACTGTATAGGGGTGGCAAGGAGGAACATCGCAAGGTAGCGCTCCTGCATTGCCCAGGGTAACCAGGAAGTGGGCAGGAACATGCCGGCCATGATTATGACGCCTACGGCCAGGCTGGTAACGAACTTGCGGCGCAGGGTCTCTACCTCCTTGCGACGGCGTTCCATGTCCCGGTCTACGGGCGATTCTCCCTCGGTCGTAGCAAGCCCCTGCTCGGTGCTGGCACGCAGCGCATAGCCTGCTTTCTCCACAGCTATGCGGAAGTCATCGTTCCCTACCATCGCGGGATTGAAGCGTACGCTGGCCTGTTCCGTCGCCAGGTTGACGCCCACTCTCTCTACGCCCGGCAGTTTAGCCAACGACCTCTCCACGCGGCCCACGCAGGAGGCACAGGTCATGCCCTCGATAGGCAGGAGCACTTCCTCCATCGGCACGCTATAACCTGCGCTCTCAACGGCTGTGCGGAGCCTGTCCATAGTTACAAGCGAGGGGTCGTACTTAATTGTAGCGCGCTCTGTGGCAAGGTTCACGCCGACGCTCTGCACGCCTTCTACCTTCTGAAGGGCGCGCTCGACACGGCGCACGCATGAGGCGCATGTCATCCCGCCGATAGGTAGCATCGCCTCAGAACCTGGGCCGGCTATATTACCGTCTGCGTTACCGGCTCTCTTTTGTTGATTGTTTTCTGATGTAGCTGTGTTATCTAATTGCTCGGTTGCCATCTTATATCTTCCTTTTGCTCGTTAGCCCTTAGCGTTGCGACAGAGCGAACAACTCTTCAAGCTCACCTATTACTTCCTGATCTCTGCCCTCGCGGATGCCTTCAGGCACGCACGAGTTGAGATGCCCACGCAGCAGAAGGCCCTCGAACTTGTCTATTGCGCGCTGCACGGCATACGTCTGCTTGAGGACATCGACGCAGTACTGGTCTTCTTCCACCATCTTGCGAATGCCCCGCAGGTGACCTTCGATGTACGCCAATCGCTTCAATGCTTCTTGTTTACTATTCTCTGTTCTCATAAGGGTCTCCTTTCCTGCTATCCTACCCCCCTGGGAGGGGTTCTTGAACTAGTATAACAGGAGGCAGGGGCATTGTCAATAGGTCTTTCGGAGTAGGATTATTTGCGAGTCTTACGGTTGCGCTGATAATTCTATAGTGATGCTTTAGTGATGCTATATTGTAGCGGGCGAAAGCAAAGAAAACGAGAAAGTTTGGGGGCAGGTCTTCACACTAGTTCGCCGCAGCTTCCATGCTATCTACGCCTTTCTGTGGCTGGTGTTTATCACACACAACCTGCTTCAGTGGGTCAAGCAATCCCTGTTTGGAGGTACGCCACTTGAGCAGGTAGGCACGCGAGAGTTGGTGGAGCGGGTAGGGCGCATTCCAGCCTGGCGCGAGCGCACCGAGCGTGGCTGGCGTTTGCATTTGCCTGCTCAAGATGCTCTGGCTCGCTTGTTTGTCCAAGCTCTGTGCCCTCATTGGGTTCAAACCCCTCTACGTTTGTACGAAACTTAGGTAGTTGATAGTTGTGCGCATCTCGTTACAGAGGACGCACTATGCTGTTACTAATGCCCCGACCTCAGGATGCTCCAGGCCAGATAGACGCCGAGAACAATTGCGGCCGTGAAACCAAGAGCGAAAATAGGCCCCGCCCACTGCTCCCAACCAGGCGGGTGGTAAAACGACATCAGCACCGCCAGACCAATGATGAGCGCCGATGCGAGGATGCCGAGCACGAGGCGGTTCGCCAGCTTTTCGAGACACTGCGCCACAGGCTCAAAACCCTCAGGGCGCACGCCGACGCGTAGCCCTTCTCTCTCTACTTCGGCAACCATGCGGCGCAATTCCCGCAACT
>JBBRVL010000441.1:0-3224 GCA_038246925.1 Chloroflexia bacterium | reverse complement strand
GTCAATGTGGATGCCCATGGTGAGGAGCTTTAGCCTCGCTATCTCGTGGTCGATCTCCTGGGGTATAACGTATACCTTCGCTTCCAGGCTGGGGCCATTCTTTACCATGTATTCGGCGGCGAGCGACTGGTTGGCGAAGCTCATGTCCATCACGCTCGCGGGGTGGCCCTCGGCGGCTGCCAGGTTCACCAGGCGTCCGTCGGCGAGCAGGTATCGCTTGGAGCCGTCGGGCATGACGAACTCCTCGACGAAGCTACGTATCTCTCGACCCCTGCCGCCAGCAAGCTCTGCCAACGCGGGGATGTTGATCTCGTCATTGAAGTGACCGCTGTTCGCCATGATAGCGCCATCT
Source organism: Chloroflexia bacterium (assembly GCA_038246925.1). Taxonomy (GTDB): domain Bacteria; phylum Chloroflexota; class Chloroflexia; order QHBQ01; family JADMIH01; genus JADMIH01. The sequence goes on along the minus strand of JBBRVL010000441.1, from coordinate 2,872 downwards.
TTCATCACTTCCATGTGGCGCTTGTCGATAACGTTCAGGTTGCCCGTCACCGTGATAAAGATATCACCCAGGCGGGAGGCGTCTAGCAACGGCATTACCTCGAAGCCTTCCATCACCGCTTCGAGTGCCTTTACGGGCGCTATCTCGGTAACTACCACACGTGCGCCCATGCCACGAGCGCGCAGAGCAATACCGCGACCACACCAGCCGTAGCCACAGATGACAATAATCTTGCCCGCGAGCAGGATGTTAGTGGCGCGCAGGATGCCGTCTATCGTACTCTGGCCCGTGCCGTAGCGGTTATCGAACAGGTGCTTGGTGTCGGACTCGTTCACGGCAACCACCGGGAACTTGAGCACGCCGTCCTTCTCCATCGCCTTGAGGCGGATAACGCCCGTGGTCGTCTCTTCGCTGCTGCCTATCACGTCGTTCAGGAGAGAATGACGCTCTTCAGGTGAGAGCGCGCCCGCCCATTCCCTCACCTTCGGGTGAACTTCGTTGAGGCGGTCGAGCGCGATGAAGAGCATCGAGGAAACGAGGTCTGCCCCGTCGTCCATCGTAATCTGCGGGCGGTGGTTGAGGGCCGAAACGATGTGGCTGTAGTAGGTATCCGTATCCTCGCCCTTTACCGCGTAGGTGGAGATGCCATATTCCTCCACAAGCGCGGCAGCAACATCGTCCTGCGTCGAGAGGGGATTGGAGCCGCAGAGGGCAAGGTCGGCCCCACCCGCCTGGAGGGTTCGCATCAGATTGGCGGTCTCAGCGGTCACATGGAGGCAGGCCGCGAGGCGCACCCCCTGGAGCGGCTTTTCGCGCTCGAACCGCTCGCGTATCTGGCGCAGCACCGGCATCTCGGCCTCGGCCCACTCGATGCGCTTGATACCGCGCTCGACCTGGCTGGTGTCCTTGATGTGCGATTGTACGCGCGTGCCCTCGCTCAGGAGGATTGATGAGTGTGTTTTTGTGTCAAGTACCATTTCGTTAGACTCCTATTTGGGGTATGCCAATAATTTCTTAGTTCTTCTTGCCTCTGCTCTTGCCGACATTGCCTGTGCCCGCGCTGGAGGCGGCGTCAGGGTGTTCAAGTTTCAGGCTAACCAGGCTCAGCAACTCGTCAATGTCAAATGGCTTATAGAGCAATCCTATGTTCTTCGATACAAGATAGCCTTCCATCTCCTTCAACTCTTTTACCGCGCCGCTGCATACGATAACCGGGATGTCGGCTGTTTCACGGTTCATTTTGAGCCGCTGAATGAACTGCCACCCGATCTTTTCCTCTCCGAATACGTGGTCACTGATAATCAGGTCGGGCTTAATCTCTTGCACGATGTTCATCATCTGCGGGACATGCGAGCAAAGCTCTACCTCGTAGCCACCCTCGACGTGGAGAACCTCATAGAAAAGCTCGAGTATCTCCTGTGTGTCGTTTACGACCATTATGCGCTTGGGCATTCTGCTCAAACCTCTTTCTGCGTCTAAGATACGGCCGCGAACGCTTCGGCTATCACCGGCTCTTCGCCAAAGTTCTCCTTGTACCGCGCGGCAAACTCCTCACGTGTGTAGCTGTGGGTCTGCGTGCCGTAATGCTCGATTGCATAAACAGCCGCCAGCGCAGCCACCCGCCCTGCCCTCTGGATATCAAGACCTGTTTGAAGAGCATAAACCAACCCGCCCAGGTAAGCATCGCCCGCACCTACAGGATCGACAACTTCGCTCGGTTGGGCAGAGGGAATAGAAGCTACTTCGGCGCGGGTCATAATGATCGAGCCGTGCTTGCCTTTGGTAGTAACTACCATCTCGGCATGGTCGAGGATGTCGTGCTGCGACAGCCCGGTCTTGTCTTTGATAAGCTCGTATTCGTAATCGTTCGCTACCACGACTTTGGCGCCGCGTACTCCCTCAGCTATTTCTTCTCCACTCATGCGTATGATCTGCCAGATAGGAGAGTAGACGTAGGGGACACCTAGCTCCTGGCACTCGCGTGTGAAGCGCACAATTGGCTCAGGCTCGGTCGGGCCGATAACAACCAGGTCCAGTTCCGAGCGGGGGATGTCGTGGAGCGAGCGTTGCTTGTCGTGGGCCATAGCGCCGGTATAGAAACCTGTTATCTGGTTGTTGTCCATGTCGGTGGTGATATAGCAGGTGGCCGTAAATTCGTCAGGCACCACCTTGATGAAGCGAGTGTCGATGCCGTGCCGCGTCAGCCATGCCTCATACTCTGCCCAGTCATTCGCCCCTACCGAGGTGAAGATAGCGGGTGGCGCGCCGAGTAAAGCCATTGTATAGGCGATGTTGGCGGCGACCCCACCACGCTGCCGCTTGAGGGTATCGACCAGGAACGACAGGTTGAGTATGTGTATCTTCTCAGGCAGGATATGGTCCTTGAAGTGCCCCGGGAAGTTCATTATATTGTCGTAAGCTATCGAGCCTGTGACGATTATGCTCATTAAGTAAACCCTTCGGGGAATTACGAATTACAAATTACAAATTACAAATTACAAATTACGAATTACGGATGAAACGCATCAGGATGCAGAGGTAGCAAAGAACGCAGAGTTATTCTTGGTTTAGTTTATGGCTGATATCTGATAGCTAATTCGTAATTTGTAATTTGTAATTCGTAATTTCCTACGCTTTCACGGCATAAAAAATGTTCTCTCGCATGAGAGAACAAGAAAGGGCAAAGCCTCGTGTTCGTCTCTCATCTTTCAGGCTATCGCCTTGTCGGGCATTTGCCTGCCGGATTTGGCACCAATGGTCCTTACGGACCCGGTTGCCGGGCTTCACGGGGCCGAACCCTCCACCCATCTCGATAAGAGCCCCACTAAATTGCGGGTGCGACGAGAATCATATCATATGCCCGATGGGGTGT
>JBBRVL010000440.1:0-3230 GCA_038246925.1 Chloroflexia bacterium | reverse complement strand
GGCGTATAAAGCGCCGTCAGCACGCCATCTCTAAGCTCCTGCCCGACGCTATCGACTTGATGGTGATCTCGGTGAAGGCAGGGATGGCTTTCGACACTGCGATGGCGCGGGTAGCCGAGAAATGGGACAACCCCCTGAGCAACGAATTCGCGAAGGCCCTCGCAGAGATGCACGTTGGCAAGAACAAAACTGATGCCTTGCGGGGCATCTCACAGCGCACGGGCGTATCCGACGTGAGCGCGTTCATGGCTGCGGTAATCCAGGCTGATCAGCTGGGAGTCTCCATCTCGAAGGTGTTGACTATTCAATCGGAGCAGATGCGCATTCGCCGCCGCCAGCGTGCCGAGGAGCAGGCCCACAAAGCGCCTATCCTGATGATGATCCCCCTCGTCTTCCTCATTTTCCCTGCGACCTATATCATCATCCTGGGGCCTTCCATCCCCAAAGTGCTGGTGGCTTTCGGACATTAGCCTCATGCCAGAGCGCGACGTGGTTCCGAATCGTAAGCTACCGCACGCCCTAAAGGGGGCGGCTTTTGCCTGAAACCTTGCTCTGGTCTTCTGTACTGGGACAGGTTGCAGAGGTTTTGACAAGTATGGCTGGCTCACATGGGCAGCCCTGCTGATATTCACAGCAGCGTTCATATCGGCTGGGGCAGCGTAACCACAGGATATGCAAAGGAAATGAGATTGACTTTTACGATTGGCTTTATCAATACAACCACACAACGGACAGGTGCGAGAGGTGTTTCTAGGGTCTATGGCCCGCACGCTCACGCCTGCCAGTCGTGCCTTGTATTCGATAAAACCCCTCAATTGAAAGAAAGACCAACTATGCAGTGTACTGCGCTGGCTGCGGCGAACAGTTGCTCGGTCACGTATCCCACCGAGTTCTTCGATAGCAATACCCTGACCGAGTGCCTTCGCAGTCCGTACAATGCTTTTGCTGATTATATGGTTCTGAGCGGTTGCAAAGCGGCTCTCTTTCCGCTTGCGCTTCATAAGCAGCTTTCTTGCGGCCTTTGTACCCTTGCTTTGCAACTTGGCTCTAAGTCGCCTGTTTCTGTGCCGGATGCTTTTGACAAGGGAACCGGAATAGACGTTGCCCTCACTGTCAACAGCAAGATTCACGATACCCATGTCAATACCAAGAAAGCCTCGCGGTTCACCGAGTTCCGGCTCCGGTGCATTGACAGTGGTATTGAGATAGTACTCACCGTCCTTCAAAAGCAAATCAGTCTCGCCTTGCTGAGAAAGAAGCAGCCGTCTAGCCCGTTCGTCCGATTGATAAGATATGCGTTCTCTACCCGCAAGCGTAGAAAGTGTCACTTCGTTTCGTGCCTGATACCAGCGCAATATACGACTATCGTAGGCGATAGAGCCATGAGCTCGAAATGTACGCTTGCGCTTCTTGTCCAACTTATAAGCGTCGGCAACCTTAGAAATCACTCTGACTACCAACTGAGCGGACAAGGCAAACTCATCCTTGATGCGGTAATACAACACTTTCTGAGTGGCGTACATTGCGAAGGTGCGGTTTTGCCACATCCACTCACTGATAAAGTTAGCGGCATTGTTGGCTGCTTCCATCGTGGCAAGCAGAGTCTTCGCCTGTTCTGGGCTAGGGCAGAGTTTCACCTGTGCAGTCAACTTCATACATACATTATATCATCAATACCTGACAATTACAAGAAAAGAGGGCTTTGTGCGACCCTTTTTCTGCCTAACCACAGCCACTAAAGTGGCGTGGCTTCAAGGATTTTCTGTGAAGGGTCCAAGTTGCTCATTCTTCACCTCCTGGAACGGCTAATCCCCTTATACACTTCATCCAACAGATTGTCAACGCAAAGCAGGCATTAGCTAACGCACCTTCATCGCGTTCGCCACCCTGTCCCGCTCGTGCTTCGCGAGGAGGCGCTTGCGGAGGCGGAAGGCTTTGGGGGTCACTTCCAGCAGTTCGTCGTCGGCGAGGAACTCGATAGCGTCGTCGAGGGAGAGGGTGCGGGGAGGCTCCAGACGGATGCCTTCGTCAGAGGTGCTTTGGCGCATGTTAGTGAGGTGCTTCTTCTTGCAGACGTTTACCTCAAGGTCACGCTCGCGAAGATGCTCTCCTACCACCTGGCCTTCGTATACGTCCACACCTGCGCCGAGGAATAGTTGGCCGCGCTCCTGCGCCCCGTTGAGGCCGAAGCTGCTGGTGACGCCGCTCTCCCACGCCACGAGGGAGCCTTGCGCGCGGGTGGCAACCGGCCCTGCGAGTGCGCCGTACCCTGCGAAGAGGCTGTTCATGATGCCCTGGCCCCGCGTATTGGTGAGGAACGCCTGCCGGAAGCCCAAAAGGCCGCGTGTGGGGACGCGATAGACGTAATGCACGCTGCCGTCATCGCGGTACTTCATGTCTATGAGGGAGCCGCGACGCTGACCCATCATCTCGACGACCACACCCTGCACCTCCTGGGAGACCTCGATTTCTACCGTCTCGTAAGGCTCATGGCGCGCCCCGTCTACCTCCTTGAAGATCACTTCGGGCTTGGAGACCTGGAACTCGTACCCCTCGCGGCGCATAGTCTCGATGAGGATGGCAAGGTGCAACTCGCCGCGCCCACTGACAAGGTAGGTGTCCGCGCTCTCGGTGTCTTCCACTTTGAGGGCAACGTCGCGGTCTAACTCGGTGTAGAGGCGCTCGCGCAGCTTACGGCTGGTGACGTATGTGCCCTCGCGCCCGGCGAATGGGCTGGTGTTCACGCCGAAGGTCATGCGGAGGGTCGGCTCCTCCACGCGGATGGGGGGGAGGGGGCGGGGGTCGGCGGCATCGGCTATGGTGTCGCCTATGTTCACGTCGGAGATACCCGCGATGGCTACTATGTCGCCCGCCGCAGCCTCGTCTACCTCCTGGCGGGCCAGGCCGTTGAAGGTGAATAGCTGGGTTATCTTGCCGGGAATGATGTTCCCCTGGTGGTCTATGCGGGCGACCTGCATCCCTTTGCGTAGCTCACCGCTTCGGAGGCGGCCCACGACTATCTTGCCCTTGTAGTCATCATAAGTCATCGTAGTGACGAGGAGTTGGGCTGGGGAGTCGGCGTCTACCTGGGGCGGGGCGATGTGGCTCACTATGGCCTCGAAGAGGGGTTCGAGGCTGGGACCCATGTGGAGCCAGTTTGTGCCCGCCGCGCCTGTGAGGGCGTTGGTGTAGACGGTGGGGAACTCGGCCTGCTCCTCGTTCGCGCCGAG
>JBBRVL010000439.1:0-3242 GCA_038246925.1 Chloroflexia bacterium | reverse complement strand
TTGATCTCGCCAATCTCCTCTTCCGTCGCTATTTGCTGGTCAAGGATATACTGACGGTACTTAGGCATCGGCTCCTTCGCCCGCCACATATCAACTTCCTCACGGCCACGATAGGTGCGGTCGTTGTCGTCGGACGAGTGCGCGGTGAGGCGGTAAGTCTTCGCCTCGATGAGGGTAGGGCCTTCGCCTGCGCGGGCGCGTCTGGCGGCTTCTCGCGTAACCTCATACACCGCCAGCACGTCCGTACCGTCCACCTCCACGCCCGGCATCCCGTAGCCTACGCCACGAGCAGCCACGCTCTCACCAGCCACCTGCTGAGGCACGGGAACCGAGATGGCGTACTGGTTGTTCTGGCATAGGAAGATCACGGGCAGCTTGTGGATGCCCGCCATGTTGAGCGACTCGTGCCAATCCCCCTTGCTCGTAGCGCCCTCGCCGTGAGAGACCACCGTCACCTCGCCTGTGCCGCGCAGCTTGGCGGCAAGGGCAACGCCTACCGCGTGGCACAGCTGGGTGGCGACGGGCGACGAGCCAGTAACGATCTTCAGCTTGCGATAGCCGTAGTGCCCCGGCATCTGGCGGCCACCGCTGTTCGGCTCCTCCTTGCGGGCGAAGTGCTGTAGCATCGCCTCACGCGGCGTGTAGCCCAGGGTGAGGACCATCGCCAAATCGCGGTAATAGGGCAGGAACCAGTCCTTGCCGCGCTCCAGTGCGAAAGCCGCGCCCACCTGTATGGCCTCGTGCCCCTGGCATGAGATGACGAAGGGGGCTTTGCCCTGCCTGTTGAGGAGCCACATGCGCTCATCTAGGGAGCGCGCAAGCAGCATGTAGTAGTACATTTCGAGCAACTGCTCTTTGCTCAAGCCAAGCTCATCGTGCTTGGGCACGCTTGCCGTTGCGCGCTTGCGAGCGCTCGGCTCCGCCTTTTCTTTGGCGGTGGTTGCCATGTAAGCACCTCCAGGAATGCCTGATGAATGGTTGCACGCCAAAAGCGCGCATTGTGGTTTTGGAAAAGACGCTCCATATTATCACAAGGCGTGGGGCTTGTCAAAGATGTGATACCCTGTAAGTATTCAGATTAGGGGTGGAGAAGATGTCTCCGTAGGGGCGACCCTTGTGGTCGCCCTGTTCGTCAGAGACGATCTCGCCCTAACAGGGCGACCACAAGGGTCGCCCCTACGGAGGTTTTACCCCTATTCTGAACACTTACGAATGCCCTCAGAGTAATCAGGAATCAGAAATCAGTCACGCTGATTCCTGATTCCTGATTACTATTCAGACCTTTTACTTTGGACCTGGGACTTTGGCTGTAATATAGTCATTCACAACCTGCTCCAGGATAGTGAGAGACATGCCCCCGTTTTGGAGCACGATATTATGGAACTCCTTGAGGTCGAACTTATCGCCCAACGCGGTCCTGGCTCGCTCCCGCAACTCCAGAATCATCAGATGGCCCACTCCATAGGCGCAAGCCTGTCCCGGCCAGGCGATGTACCTGTCCACTTCGGACATTATTGCGCCCTCTGAGCTTACGCCGTTCTCTCGCAGGAAGTCAATCGCCTTCTGCCGCGTCCATCGCTTGTGGTGTATCCCCGTGTCCACCGCCATTCTGAGCGCGCGCCCTAGCTGCCCTTGTAGCCGCGCCACATTACCATACGGGTCGTCCTTGTAGAACCCAAGCTCAAAGGCCAGCCCCTCCGTGTAGACCGCCCAGCCCTCCGCGAAACCCGAGGTTATCCACGCCCTTCTAAACGTGGGCACGTCTGTCAATTCGGTTTGGATGCCGATCTGAAAGTGGTGGCCAGGTATTCCCTCGTGGTAAATAAGGCCAGGCATTTGGTAAACTGGCACCGGCTTTCCCAGGTTGATATACGTTGCGCCCTGACGCGTGCCGTCAAGAGCGGGCGGCACGTAGTTGGCGAGCGGCGCATTTGCCTCCCTGTACTGCGGCGCCGACCTTACCTGCAATTGCGCCTTTGGTCGTATGTCGAAGGCCGCTCCTAATCCCTGCTCCGCACGCTGCAAGATAGCTTCGTATTTTGCCAGCGCCTTATCTCGCTGTGCTGGCGTATCCACCGGCTCTATACCACTGGCCGCCGCGACCTTCTGTATGCCCTCCCGCAGGCTACCTCCCCTAAAACCCAGCTTATCAAGCTCGGTACGCAATTCGCCCTGGATGCGTGCCATCTCGGCCAGCCCCATCTGGTGGACTTCTTCGGGTATCAGGTCGGACGTTGTGAAGTGGCGCAACGCATATGCATAATACGTATCGCCGTTCGGCAACGCCCATACCCCATCTGTGTCTCGCCCCTTCAACGCTAACTCCCCAAAGTAATCACTCAAATTCTGATAAGCAGGGTACACTTGCTCATTGATGGCAGCCTCGGCCTCCTGGTAGAGTCGCGCCTTGTCCGGGTCACTGATACCATCAAGCGTTCCTACCTGCGCCTTGAAGGAGGTATAAAGAATGTTATCTTGCGCTGGAATGGACACAAAGTCACGCATTTCGTCCAGCACGCGCCCAATCATTGAACGCGGCGGGATAAGACCCTTCCCTTCCCTGATACGCAACACTTCCAGCAATCCATTGAACTTTGCTGGGAACAGTTTTAGTCGCGCCACGTAGGCTTCTGCCTGCTCTCTGTTGTTCAAAGGGTGGACGTTCGTCATCAGGTCTACGATGTTGTTCTGCACTCCGAACACAGGGTTCACAAGATAGTCGTAATACATGAACTCCTGCCCGCGCTTCAGGTCGTCCAGATACCACTCAAACAGGTTAGCTGAGAGGTACTGCTGCTTACTCCAACCAGAGCGGTCATAAGCGCGCAGGCGGTCCACGTACCTACTGACCCGCTTGTTCGTCTCCTGGGTGTAAGCGTCCGAGAGGTCTGTAAGCGTATCGTTATGGAAATCCTGGTCGTAATTTTCAGGCAGCCCTAATTCTGAGTAGCGCTCAGGGTCTCTAAGTGTGATGTCAAGGAAGGCAGCCTCCAAGAATTGGTCAATCCCCATCCCCGCGAGCGCAGCATCCGTTATCGCTGTGGGCGATGGATTGCCGTTGCTGACATCCGTCCCTGATTTCGAGCTGCTTGTGCCTACTGGTGTGCTGTTAGATTTGGGGAGGGCGGTCTGCACAATCACGGGACCACTTATAGATGCCTCGTGGAAGGCGTACCTATCAAAGCTGGCCTGGGCCGCTTGCAGGGCCTCTTTCGCACTCTGCTCTTGCATGAACACCGATT
>JBBRVL010000438.1:0-3253 GCA_038246925.1 Chloroflexia bacterium | reverse complement strand
TGTTGCGCTGGCAAGACAACTCGGCATACCCCTGGTCACTTTCGATAAGTACCAGCTCAAGCAACCGCAGGCTGTAGTTGTGACAGTCAGACCGTGAGTCAGTGGGCTCCTTCTACGTGCCTGTAGTTGCTTATGGGTTTGTGATGTCAGAAGAACCATTCATATATAAACTGGTGCAACTCAAAACCGCAAATCAGTGCAACCCAAATACGCGCGCAGTGCAACTCAAATCTGCAAGTGACACTTGAGCTCGTGGAAAACCTCCCGCCGGGTTCAACTTGGCAGTAATATGGGCAGGAAATAGTTTCCTAGTATAGGATTACTAAGGGGAAGTTACCAAAGTAAGAGGCAGGCACTTATGGACGGTCAGCTCCCTGTTCAGCAAGCCGAGATCATCCCGGTACCATCCGGTCAACAACCACCCGCCGACCGGCACCCGGCCCTGGTTTACCTGGCGAGTGTGGCACCAGGCACTCGTCCCTCGGTCCGCAGCGGCCTGCAGGTAGTAGCCGAGATCCTGTCCGGTGGCCGGTGCGATCTGTTCAGTTTCCCCTGGGCGTCATTGCGTGCCCAGCACACGCTGGCTCTGCGGGAAGCGTCAGGACTGGGGGCAGTGGCTGGCTGAGATGTTGTTCATCGGGTATTCTTACCCGGATCGAACCATCTCTAGCATAGCCAAGGAGTACTTGTACTAGCCATGAACTGCCCGCACTGCTCATCCTCCCTAACTAGCCAACTGGCCGAGAAGACATCTCTGGGCTACAAGATGTTCCACTGCCTGGAGTGTAAACGCAAGTTCAACGAGCGCACCGGCACTCCGTTCAACTTCCTTGAGTTCCCAACTGACATCGTGCTGCTAGTCGTGCTGTGGAGACTGAGATACAAGGGTTACACAGCCTACGCGACTTGGCAGAGATGTTTCTATCTCGCGGCTTTGAATTTACTCACGAGACAGTGCGTGAATGGGAAGCACGCTTCGCACCCCTTATCACCGAACAACTGCGTTCCAGGCGCAAGGGTAAGGCTGGCCGCTCCTGGCACGTAGACGAAACATACATCAAGGTCAACGGGAAATGGTCCTACTTGTACAGGGCCATTGATCGAGATGGCAATCTGGTTGATTCTATGCTCTCTAAGCACCGGGACATGGAGGCAGCCAAGGAGTTCCTTACCCAGGCCAGGGAAGTGGTTGGTCATAGACCTGAGCGAGTGACCACAGACGGGCATGATGCCTACCCAAGGGCCATACGAAGGATATTGGGTCGGAAGGTAGTGCATCGAATGAACAAGTATCTTAACAACAGGATCGAGCAAGATCATCGAGGCATCAAACAGAGATACTACCCGATGGGAGGATTCGGGAGCTTCGAGGCGGCAGCACGGTTCTGCAGAGGGTATGACGAGCAGCGAGACTACTTCCGATACCGAACGAGCCCAAAGCAGAAGGTATCACTATCCGAGCAACGGCAATTGTTCCGGCAGCGATTTCGTGGCCTGCAATACCTGCTGATGGCAGGCTAAAGGCCGACGAAAGCCAGGGCCGAAGCTTGGCTAAGACGGATCGAACATCGAGGGGGAGATTGCCTGCCCTGAAACCTGACACTTCCATGCCCGCTAGTTCCCCGAAATTAACTAAACCTTCCCAGCGCAACCCGTTCCGCTCCCTTGTCAGCACTGCCCCACCGGGCGAGGAGTTGGCAGGGGCGCGCCGGCTGCCGCTCGACTTGATCGACATCAACCCTCACCAGGCTCGACAGCAGTTCGACGAAGATACGCTGGAGGAGCTGGCCGCCAGCATCAAGGAGCATGATGTCCTGCAGCCCATCGGTGTGATACATACCGGCGAGCGTTACAGGATAATCTTTGGCGAGCGACGTTACCGCGCGGCCATAATGGCCGAGAAGACCGACATCCCGGCGGTGGTACATGAAGACATTAGCGAGCAGGACGCAGCGATTCTGACCGCGCTTGAGAACCTGCAGCGCGAAGACCTGGATCTTGAGGACGAGGCCCGGCAGTTCACTTACCTCCTTGAGATCACCGGCCTGAGCCAGCGCGCGCTGGCTGAGCGCCTCGGCAAGACGCACAACTACATCTCCCGCCGCGTGCGGCTCCTGCGTGAACGCCCAGACATGTTTGCAGCTATCCGAGAGGGGCGAGTAACGCAGAGAGAGTCTTTGGACCGGCTTGCGTTCGAAGGCGAAGTGTATCACCGTGATACAGTCGATGGAGAAACTAGTGCCGATTCGGAGAGTTCTGATACATCGGATAGGCAGGTTGGAGTGTATCACGGTGATACACTTTTATCAGTGATCTCCCTGGAGCATGCCAACACTTCAGGTACACATACTCCCCGCGGCGAGATGCCGACGCCTCGCCCCGGCGTACCTGCGAGGTGGCAGGCAATCACCCGCACCTACCGGGTACTGGGGAAAATTCAGCCAGAAGAAGTTCCCCTCGAAGAGTGTGAGGACCTTGCCCACCAGCTTGAGGACCTTGAGACGCTGGTTTCTTCGACCCGCAGAGCTTTGGAGGCACGACTTAGCTCGAAAAGCAGTGCGCCGGCTGATCCTACTCCAGGGTCGGCTGCGGACTCGGAAGCGTCCACCGCTGAGGAGGAAGAGAAGATTTTCTAGGTTACGTGCCTGGCCTGTAGAAGTTGGAGAGTGAGATGGTCATTGATGACGGTGAGGAGAGCACGTCTATGGCCTTGGTGCCTGTGCAGCAGCGCCAGGTTGATTTCTACGGGGATGAGATTGTCGCCGTGGTGGTCGAGGAAGGGGCCCAACCTCAGGTTTATATCCCTCTAAGGCCTATTGCTGAGTATCTTGGCCTGAACTGGTCCGGACAGTACCAACGTGTCAAAGGCGATGAAGTGCTCGCTGATGTTGTGCGTTCCGTTTGGGTAACACAAACGGAAGCCGGAGGCCGTACGCTTCTCTGCCTTCCATTAGAGTACCTTTCAGGCTGGCTCTTCGGGATCGAGGCTCGCCGTGTCAAGCCGGAGCTAAAAGAGAAAATACTGCGTTACCGTAAAGAGTGCTACCGCGTGCTGGCACAGGCATTCCAGGCTGACGCTCTGGCTGCCGCGGAACGGATGCGGCCCCCATCTGACCCAGACGCCCCCATGACCCTGTCGCAGATACGCGAGATGGGCCTCGCCATTGCGCGTATGGCCGAACAGCAGATGGCCCTGGATACTCGCGTTCAGACGATAGATGCCCGGCTGGATCGTGCATCAATAGTGGTGCGT
>JBBRVL010000437.1:0-3261 GCA_038246925.1 Chloroflexia bacterium | reverse complement strand
TAGCCACGGGTGGTGAGACGCTCTATCCACTGGTAGAAGGTGTTGGCGGGGGTTACGTCCTCGAAAGTCTGTCCACTCACAGTTTCAGAGAAGCCGGCAGAGTTAGAGACCATCTTGGCAAGCTGTCCTCTGGTTACCTGGTTGTTGGGGCGGAAAGTGCCGTCTGAGTACCCGGATACTATTCCTCGGCAGGCAAGACAGCGAATAGATTGGTAGAAGGTATCGGTAGAGGGTACGTCTGAGAACTGGATCGGGCAGGGTGTGCTGGTGGCAGTGACAGCGGTTTCACTAGGGGGGACGGATGTAATAGTTGGCGTAGTAGAGGATGCACTTGTTGGAATGGAGGTAATAGTCGGAGGGATAGAAGTGCTCGTAGGAGGTATCGGTGTCACACTAGGTGGGATGGGAGTGATTGTGGGAGGTATCGGTGTCAGGCTTGGTGGGACCGATGTGCCGGTAGAGGTTGGCGGGAGGGGGGTACTGGTAGGGGGCGTTGGTGTAACGCTTCCGCCAACTTGTACGTCAACAAAGACGCCGCCGATTGGGCCCCAACTCTGGTAACCCTGGTAGTCATTGACACCACGCCCACGCACAAAGATAACGTGGCGACCGGGAGCGAGGCTGCCGGTGGGTAGGCTACCTATCACCGCTTCGGTCGGCTGGTCAAACGTGCCGTCGACCGCAGTCATTGCGATGGGCGTGCCGCCGTTCCAGGGAGGAATATCTGCGTAGAACTCCGCTGCTGCGACGTTTTGGAGGTAGCGGTTAGGCGAATTGTAGGCGGGGGCAGGCCAATCATACTTGATGGTGGCCGTTATCGGGGCGGTATCGCCCTGGTTGACCGTGACCGGGACAACGGTTTCGGTGTTGGCATCGGGGCCGCGAGTCTGCAAGTAAGGTGCGCGAGCGATTTTGGACATGTAGATCATGGCACCGCGATTCTTGGGCGAGATGTCATCGCGGGTGACAGCAAAGGTCGGGAAGAAGCCATTACCGTGCACCTCCACCGAGTAGGCAGGGATACCAAGCTCGCCATACGCCCAGTTCTTCTCGTCGCCATCGACGGTATACAGGCAGTTGGGATCGAGGCTCTGGCACGACCTGTAAGCATTGCCGCCATATGTGGTCGTTGCGCCCATGCGCCTGCCGATGTTGTTCAGGTCGTTATAGTTGGGGGATTGAATTGTTGTCCAGCCCCAGGGGTGGATATTGAGTTGAGCGTTTGAGTGCATATTGACAAGCGTGCCGGTGGTTGTGATGGGGGCAATATCCGTATCAAGGGGGCCGCGCTGGTCGGGGATGAGGGCGCGTACCTTAGCAAGCACAGCCTGGGTCTCTTCTTCGGAATCGGGAGCAGGGCCGCGATAGGTGTCATCACATGGATTACTGCTGGAACCGCCGCAGCAGGCCCACTTGAAGTTGAAGTTGCGGTTGATATCAGTGCCGAAGAGATCGTAACTGGAGCAACCATCGTCTCTATCAGCGTTCCTGCGGTGGGATGTGGGAGTACCCTCACCACCCGACTCGTTCATGTGGTGGCCATCGGGGTTGAGCATCGGCATCACCCAGATGTCCTGGTGGTCAACGATCCAGCGAGCATCAGCGTTAGTATTGTAGTTGTCCAGGAGCCAGGAAATATAGTTCATAGCCACTTCAGGCGTTGCAATCTCGCGGGAGTGGATACCTGCGTCGAACCAGAAGACAGGTTTAGGGCCGGGAATAGCCTGGTTGGTGATGTGCATCACAAAGAGGTCGAAGCCGTTCCAGCTATTGGGCTGGGTACAGATGCCAGGGTGGGTCTTGCACCAGGAGTCGCCTATATCCAGTTTTTGGGCTAGAGTGGGATAGGCCGCTACTTTCTGATCCAGGAAGGTCTGCATCTCTTCGACTGTGCGGTAGCCGCCATAAAAGGTATTACCCCATATGATGGGTGTGTTTGCTTCTATGGTCTGCTTTTCGTCTATCTCCACGCGCAGGCCTCGCGCTATGAGGTCGTTGTAGGTCGCGCGGTCGGTCCACACGGTGAGGTAGCCGCCCGAGATGTCTGATTCTTCGGCGGCAAGCTCTGTGGCAAGGCGGTCGCGCTCGGCAGCGTCACGGAAGTAGACGCGGAGGACGAGGGAGTCGGCACGGGATGAGGGCTGATTGGCCGAAATGGGAGCGCCTGCCTGCACTGAGCCATTCATGCCCCCACCCAGCATAAACACCGGCATCAAGGCCATGAAAGCCGGTAGGAATAGATTGAATATAGCTGTACGTTTGCGGTTCTTCAACTTGGGTTCTCCTCCTTGCTGATTTTGGATTGAAGTCAATAGTCCAGAACTACCTTACGCAGTCTGGGAAGAAAGTATTTACCACAATCTTGGCCGACTGTCCTCTTGTTACATCGTTGCCGGGGCGGAAGTAGGGCTTGCCTGATACGCACGGCTCGCCTGGGCCTCCACAGGGGTAGCCTTGCATCACATTGCGTGAGGCCAGGCGCTCTATCCATTCATAGAATGTATAGGAAGGAGGCACGTCCTCGAAGGTCTGACCCACCGGAGGCTCGGTGAAGATGGCTGCATTAGCAACGATCTTGGCCGTCTGCCCGCGCGTGGCGTTGGAGGCGGGGCGGAAGTAAGGCTTGTTGTTGATGCATGGCTCACCAACGCCACCGCAGGCATAGCCTGTCATGTAACCACGCCCGGTGAGGCGTTCGATCCAGATGTAAAAGGTATGGGTGGTAAGCACGTCCTGGAAGGTCTGACCGGATACCGCTTCGTTGAAACCAGCTGAATTAGAGACTATTTTGGCTAGTTGGCCGCGCGTCACCTGCGCGTTGGGGCGGAAGGTGCCATCAGCGTAGCCTGTTACCGCGTTACGGCAATAGAGGCAGCGTATGAAAGGGTAGAAGACGTGGTCGGGTGGAACATCCTCGAAATATATGTCGCAGGGAGGAGTCGTTGCTGTAGGTGGGATGAGCGTATTGGTAGCGCCGGGAGTGGGTGTATTCGTAGAGCTTATAGTGGCGCTGCTGGCGGTTATGCTAGGAGGCATGGTGGTTGTAGGAGGGACAATAGTGGGCGTAGTGGCGGTAGGGGGTACGGAGGTTTGGGTCGGCGGGAGGCTAGTGGCGCTAACTGTAGGGGTTGTAATTGAGCCTGTGGTGGTGAAGAAGAGGGCGCTTACTATGCCCCACTGGTCGGGGTTGCCGAAGTAGTTGTAGGCGGCCTTACCCTGGACGTATACGGTATGGCGGCCTGTGGGGAGTGCGTTGACATC
>JBBRVL010000436.1:0-3267 GCA_038246925.1 Chloroflexia bacterium | reverse complement strand
CGGGTCGCCAGCAGTTCCATTGCCTCGTCTGTGACGTTCAGCTCCATGCTCTGCTCGGTGAGCCGGTTGCGGAGCCGGGTGAGCATAAGGTCGGCTATCTCACGAATGTGTCCGGTGTTGAGCGAGTGGAATACGATCACTGCGTCGAGCCTGTTGAGGAACTCGGGCCGGAACGACTTCTTTAGCTCTGCCAGCACCTTGTCCTTCATTACATCGTATTCGTGCTTGGCTCGCTTCTCCTCGTCGGTGCGCACCGTGAAGCCGAGGGTCACATCGCGGTTGATTACATCAGCGCCGACGTTCGAGGTCATGATGATGATGGTGTTACGGAAGTCGACCTTGCGGCCCTTGGCGTCCGACAGGCTGCCGTCTTCCATGATCTGTAGGAGCATGTTGAACGCTTCGGGGTGGGCCTTCTCGATTTCGTCAAGTAGGATGACCGAGTAGCTCTTGCGGCGCACGGCCTCGGTTAGCTGTCCGCCTTCTTCGTAGCCGACGTAGCCCGGAGGCGAGCCTACCAGCCTGGAAACGTTGTGACGCTCCATGAACTCGGACATGTCTATCTTGATAAGTGCATCCTCAGAGCCGAACATGAACTCGGCAAGCGCCTTTGCAAGCTCGCTTTTGCCTACGCCCGTGGGGCCGAGGAAGATGAACGAGCCGATTGGCCGCTTGGGGTCCTTCAAGCCTGCGCGTGCGCGGCGTACTGCCTTCGCCAGGTTGGTGACTGCTTCGTCCTGGCCGATTACGCGGCCGTGCAGTTCGCCTTCCATTTGCAATAGGCGCTCGGACTCTTCTCCGGCGATACGTGTAAGGGGAATGCCGGTCCACATCGACACGACCTGGGCAATGTCTTCCTCGGTGACGTAGAGCACGTCGGCGTTCTTCTCTTCCTCGAAGCCTTCTTCCAGGGTAGAAATGCGCTTGCGAAGCTCTTGCTCGCGGTCGCGCAGGTCTGTGGCGCGCTCGTAGTCTTCGGAGGCTACCAGGCTGTCCTTCTCCTTGGAGATGGCGTCAAGCTCCTGCATCGCCTCGCGCAAACCTGTCGGCTGGGCGGCGCGGTAAAGGCGCACGCGGCTGGAAGCTTCGTCTACGAGGTCGATAGCCTTGTCGGGGAGGAAGCGGTCGGTTATGTAACGCGCTGCCAGTGATGCGGCTGCCTTCAGGGCCTCGTCGGTGATCTTGAGATTGTGGTGCTCTTCGTAGAGACCGACTACGCCGCGCAGGATTTCGAGCGTATCTTCGGGGGAAGGCTCCTCCACATGCACGGGCTGGAAGCGCCGCTCGAGGGCGGCGTCACGCTCGATATACTTGCGGTACTCGTCGAGGGTGGTCGCTCCGATAGTCTGCAATTCGCCGCGAGAGAGAGCAGGTTTGAGGATATTGGCGGCGTCTACCGCGCCTTCTGCTGCTCCCGCGCCGACCAGCGTGTGAAGCTCGTCTATGAAGAGGATAGCGCCGCTGTCTTTTATCTCGGCAACGACTTTCTTCAAGCGCTCTTCGAACTCGCCTCGATACTTGGTACCCGCGACGAGCGCGCCCATGTCGAGGCCGAGCACGCGCTTCCCGCGCAACGTCTCAGGTACTTCGTTGTCGATAATGCGCTGGGCGAGGCCTTCGACGATAGCCGTCTTGCCGACGCCAGGCTCTCCGATAAGGGCCGGATTATTCTTAGTACGTCTCGATAATATCTGGATAACCCGCTCGATCTCCTTCTGGCGCCCGATCACTGGACCAAGCTTGCCGGCGGAGGCCAGCGCGGTGAGGTCGGTACCGAGCGCATCAACATAGGGTGTCTTGCTTGAGCTTTTGCCGCTCGATTGGGAATAGCCGCTCGAGCTTTTGAGCACTTCGATTACCTGGCCGCGCACCTTTTCAAGCGATACGCCCAGGCTCTCAAGCACACCAGCTGCTATGCCTTCTCCTTCACGCACCAGGCCGAGGAGCAGGTGCTCTGTACCTATATAGTGGTGGTTCAGGCGTCGGGCCTCGTCTACAGCCAGTTCGATAACGCGCTTGGCACGAGGGGTGAGACCTATATCGCCGATCACCGCGCGGTCGCCCCTGCCGATAATGAACTCGACGGCGGAGCGCACTTTGTGAAGCTCGATGCCGAGGTTGTTCAGTACGCGGGCAGCTACGCCGTCACCCTCACGCACCAGGCCAAGAAGAATATGCTCGGTGCCGATATAATTGTGGTTGAAGCGCTGGGCTTCTTCCTGGGCGAGCTGCAATACTTTACGCGCCCGCTCGGTAAATTTGTCAAATCTGTCAGTCATATCTCTACTCTCCAGCGCCGGGAGGTCCGGCGTGCCCATCGTTGCCTACTCTTGGGAAGAACGCATGTGAGTGTAACTGTGATACGGACGAAAGATACAGGTGTGGGAGACCTGGGCCCTCTGTTAATAATACGCCTGGTGGTTGCGGGCGGTTGCATTTTCCACCTGGGCGCATCACATGTCGTCTGCGTTAAGAATACCCCGCGTGAGGTGTTGTGTCAAGAGCGCGGACCCTACCTTTATGGCTAGTTAAAAGGCTCCGAAGGTAGTATATACCCTCGGAGCCTTATTGCGTTTTTGCGTTATGCGGCGTCTAACCAAAGCCCTGGTCTGTTAGCTTTTCTTGCTCTTCTTGCTCTTCTCGGTTGTCTCGCCCAGGTCTTCGCTGCCTGCTACGGAGGACATTTCTTCAGGGTCGCTTTGACTGTCGGTTGCGGCTTCGGCTGCGTTCTCGGCGTAGTTGCCCCCATCCGAGTTTTCAATACCTGTGGCGTCGCTACCTGTATCGGTTGCGGCATCTCCGCCCGTATCTGAAGTGTCATCACCTACTGTTTCTTCAGTCGTGGTGGATATTTCCTCAGAACCTGTGTCTGTATTGGCCTCATCAGCAGCGCCGGACGTGTCCATAGCAGTTTCGTCCTCGGTTGTATCCGAGCCGGTATCGCCGATGGTGGCGCTGGGCGTGTCGTCAGCGGTGGATGCATTAACATCGGTAGAGTCGTCTTCCTGACTGCCACTATCCGCCGTAGAGAGCATACCTTCAGAGCCGCTAGCTGCGACTGAATCTAACGCCTCACTATCTTCGGACGTATCTGCCTCCGGCATATCTGCGGATGCGCTGGTTGCTTCGTCGGTGTCGGCGGCGGAGGGCATCATGGCTTCAGGCTCGTCGCTCGAAGCAGCCTCCACCTCGCCTCCGGCTGCGCCGGTTTCGTCAGCATCGGTCTCCGAGTCACTCAGTGTATCTGTGATGTGAGTCCCACTGCCT
>JBBRVL010000435.1:0-3269 GCA_038246925.1 Chloroflexia bacterium | reverse complement strand
TCGCGGGTGAGGCGATCCTCGGATACTACGACCATAGTACTAAAGAGCTTTTTGTGCGTACGGACCAGCCAACTCTCTCCCCCGCCTCGCAGGAGACCCTGGCTCATGAGTTTGTTCACAGCTTGCAGGACCAGCACCATGACCTTGCGGCGCTTCTTCCCGAAGGTCTCGACCACGACCAGAGCATGGCTATCCGCTCGCTGGTGGAGGGTGACGCCACCGTGTCGGGCCTCTTCTATGCCTCCCAGCATATGAGCGGCCGCGATTTCGCCCGCATCTTTGAGGAGAGTGACCACGGCGCGCCGCCCGTGCCTGGACGTGCTCCGGTCTACCTGCAGGAAGGGTGGCAATTCCCATATTCCTATGGCTCAGACTTCATCCTTGAGATAGCGGGCGCGGGCAACTACAAGCCGGTCGACGCAGCCTTCAAAGACCCACCCCGCACCACCGAGCAGATTATGCACCCAGACAAGTACTTCGCCAAACCACGCGAGGGTGCCCTTCCCGTAGCCCTACCGCCCCTGACCGATACGCTCGGCACAGGCTGGACCTTCAGCGAGACAGACACGCTGGGCGAGTTTGACCTCGACGTGATGCTGCGCGAGAACTTCGTGGACAATGTGAGGGCATCTATGGGTTGGGGTGGTGCGCGTTTTGACCTGTACGAGAACGGCGATAACGCCCTCGCAATCATGGGATCGAGATGGGACACACCGAAAGACCTGGATGAGTTTGAGGAAGCATTACGCGGCAGCTTCAAGCTATTTCACAAGCAGGGCGACCTATGGACCGATAGGGGCCGTTACTTCGGTACCAAGCGCTCAGGTGATACCCTCATGTTCGTCAGCGGCACCGACCCGGCAGCCGTGCAGCGGGTATTTGCGGGGATACAACCCTAGCAGCTCTGGTTGGGGTTCTTTTGCAAAGATAAGCCAAAAGCCTGTTCGATGGTCATTGTTTGGCCGGGGAGCAGGTTTTTGGCTATATTGCATTGTTAGGGAATTACCAATAGTGCGGTTTGTAGGTTTTCCAGGCCTAAGGAGATTAGTATGAGAAACGGCATTTGCCCCAAGTGCGGCCATAATGATGTCCGAGTCGGCAAACAGCACCAGACGAGCATTGGGCAGCAAACCACGGTGCTGGGGATGCAGGCAATTGCCACGGACATAACAGTGAATTATGACGTCTATATTTGCCTTTACTGCGGCTACCTTGAACTGGCTCTATCTGACGGCAATGCCCTACAGAAGATCGCGCAGAAGTGGCCTAGAGTTGGGCAGCCACCACCTCAGTAGCTGTGGCAACTCATTGCTCACTTGCCGAACATTATCCTCACCGGGTCACCGATGCGCACTTTCATCCTCTGAGCCGCGCTCGCGTTACGTACAGCTATTTCCAGTAGCCTTTCGGAGCCGATGAGGGCAAGGGGTTGGCCTTCGCGCACGTCGGCGTATGACTTCACCATGCCGGTGACGCGGTGCCCTCCGATCTCTATGATCGGTGGGGAAGTAGTTGGTGCCGCTTCGACTAACGGGCCAAGCAGCCTGTCGGGCAGGTTGGTTGTGATATTACCAAAGCGGTCGAGGTAGACAACCTGCCCTACCACAGACGTACCCCTCGCTGATTTTCGCACCCTGGGAACGCCAACCGGCAGCTTCACCAGGCTCTTCAGGTCTATTGGCTCGCCCACGCGCTCAGGATGCGCGCCGCTGGCGAGATGCGCTGCCGCCGGGGCGAAAATGTCGCGCCCATGAAACGTGTTACTGACGCTTGCGAGCCAGTAATGAGAGTTGGCGAGATGATATGCGTGGGGCAGACCGTCATGCGTCGGGTGCTCATGGTCGTCGAGGGGCTGGCTCGTCTCGGTATCGTCCTCTTCGTCAGTGGCCCAGTTTGGCGCGACGCTCCACATGCCGCCAACCCAGGGCGGACGGCCCGACCCTTCGGGATTTTCGCCGGGGGTCTGCTCGGCCCTCAGGATGTAGGTGAATATGCCGTTGTCGGGGCCGACAAACGTGCCGTGCCGCGTCACCAGCACAATGGGCCTGCGGCTGGTGCCTACCCCAGGATCGACTATAGCCACGTGAATGGCGCTGGCGGGGAAATATCGATATGCTCGGTACAGTATGAACGCGCCTTCGTGTATCTGCTGTGGCCCTACTTCATGGCTTATATCGACCACCTGGGCATCAGGCAGTAGTGCGAGGATCACGCCCTTCATCGCAGCTACATACCCGTCATGCTGGCCGAAATCGGTCGTCATAGTGATGACCGGCGGACGCTCAATCCTCTGCAGCCGTTCTTCCAGCCCGCCCAGTAGACCTCGATAGACGTTCAATGCCATGGTTCTCTCCTTTGGGATTAGGGGTTGGGGGTTAGGGGTTGGAAGCGTGAAACGTGATTACCGACTACCGACCACCGACTACCGATCCCTAACCCCTAATCCCTAATCCCTAATCCCCAATCCCTAACCCCTTCTCATCCATATCTCCCCGAAAAGCTCGTACTGCTCGGCGGTTGCGTACTTGCGCCTGATCATCTCCAGTACGGCCAGAAAAAGTACCACTAGCTCTGTGCGCGAGCGCATAGCGGCCTCTTCAAACTCACTACCAAGAGCTATCCGTTCGGTTTCCGTGAGCTTACTGATGCGCCTGCGTAGCTGCGCCACCTTCTCTGCCACCGTGACGGTATGCCCGCGTGTGACAGTGCCTAACGCAGGCCCCGCGGGCAATCCAAGCTGCATCCTCTTTTGGACGAGCCGCACTAGCCTGTTCAGCGTTACCCCATCCAGGCCGGTGCCTAGCTCTCGCGGCTCAGATGGCTGTTCAAACGCAAGTGGCACGTGACGGACATAGGAGCGCAGCCCGCGCGCCTCACGCTCGCGCAGCCATTGTGCCGCTTCCCGTACCCGCCTGTATGCCTCCAGACGCCGGATAAGCTCGTCGCCTGGATCATCCTCATCATCCTCTGTGCGTACAAGCGGGGGGCGCGGCAATAGGGTTTGCGATTTTATCCATAGGAGCTTGCTTGCGACCCACACGAACGACGCCAGCGGGCCGGGCGGCATCTCCGGGTATTTGTCGATATATTCCAGAAAACCTTCCGCTACCTCGGCGAGCGCAACACGGGTGATGTCAAGTTGCTTGCGCTCTATCAACTTCAAGAGCAGGTCGAGCGGCCCCTCAAACATCTCCAGGTGAACTTGAAACTGCGCGTCAGGTGAAGCACTCTTTGCCTCCGCCTGATCGTCATCAGCGTCAAGTAGATTC
>JBBRVL010000434.1:0-3270 GCA_038246925.1 Chloroflexia bacterium | reverse complement strand
GCCCGTTATCGCCACGGTCGCCTACGAGTTTGTCAGGTTGATGGCTAACCTCTACCACTATGCGATAGTGCGCGCCATTATGGCCCCCGGCCTTGCCTTACAGAAGATGACCACACGCCCGCCCGACCTGAGCATGATCGAGGTAGGGATCAAAGCCTTGAACGCGGTGCTTGCCGCCGATGGTGTGGTAAAGGCAGGGGAGGCAGCGGCTCATTCCGAACAGCCCGCAGAGGTCGTGGAGCCTGCCGTCACTTTGGCCTGAGCGTGGGCGATCTCCACTCGAAGGGAAGTGAAATCCTGAAAGTAGCGATACTCCATTACGCTTGCGGACCGATTGTCGGCGGGGTCGAGAGCATAATGACTACCCACGCTCGGCTTCTTGAGGCCGAAAGTCACGACCCCATTATTGTGGCCGGACGCGGCGATCCCCAGAGCCTCGGCCTGCGCGGACTGATCATACCAGAGCTCGATTCTCGCCACCCTCAGATATTGGAAGCACAGAAGGCCCTTCTCGCGGGAGAAGAGTGGGCAGCAGGCGAGTTCGAGCGCTGGGTTGATGGTATATGCACACTACTGGAGGATGCTCTTGACGACGTTGATGTTTGTATCGTGCATAACGCCTTTACTTTGCATAAGAACCTGGCCCTCACCCTGGCCCTCTCACGCCTCGCTCAGAGTGAAAAGAACAGGGTGCGCTGGATAGCCTGGTGCCATGACCTCGCGTGGAACAACCCTCTTTACAAGGACGAATTGCTGCCCGATTGGCCCTGGACAGCCTTGAAGACCTCCTTGCCTAACGTTCACTACGTGGCAATATCGGAGCAGCGTCGTGAGGAGATGGCCGCGCTGTTCGAGGTCCCCAAAAGTAGCATCGACCTGGTGCCGAACGGTATAGACCCCGAAATATTTACCCCCTCTTCACCTCAGATGAACGAACTGCGCGCCAGGCTCAGGTGGAACGAGCGGGACTGGGTCTTCCTGGCCCCGGTGCGCGTAACCCGCCGAAAGAACCTCGAGTTGGCGATAGACATTATGGCCGCAGTGCGTGATGTCGGACATAAGCCGCTGCTGGTGATAACAGGCCCGCCCGGCCCGCATAATGTTCACTCGAACACTTACCTTGATGAGCTTATCGCTCGCCGAGAAGCGCTGGGCCTGCGGGACGAGGTGCTCTTCCTCGCGGTAGAGGGCGATAATGGAAACCCCCTTGATGTGAGTGATTCTATGATGACCGAGCTTTTCTGGTGGTCGGACGCGCTGCTGATTACCAGCGTACAGGAGGGCTTTGGTCTCCCCCTGCTGGAAGCCGGGCTGGTGCGTCTGCCTGTTTTCTGCACTAATATTCCTGTGTTGCGCGAGGTAGGTGGCGGCAACGCAAATTACTTCGACGCTGCTCACGACCCCGCAAAGATCGCCGAAATGGTGCTGAATACGCTCGAAAAGCCGGGCGTGGCTTCGCTGCGGCGCAAGGTGATACATGATTATCTATGGGATGCTATAGTCAGGAATAAACTGCTGCCCCTGCTGGAAGGTGAGTGATGAATAATGAGCGATAACGTGCCACCGATGGCAATTCATAACTCAAAACTCAAAATTCATAATTCAACAAAGGAACTATGAGCGACGAAACTTCTCTGGTTGAACATACACACAACGCATCGGGGCGCAGCCTCGCTATACTGGTCGATTCTCTCACGCCGGGTGCAGGAGAATTATTCGGAGAAGGGACCGAAGGAGCTTTTCTGCTGCGTCTTGCCAGCTTGCTTGCGAGCGCATCGGGCGGCAGGGTTATACTCTTTGGGGTATTGCAGGTGCCCGAGGGTGAGTCGACCAGCAGTTTCTCCATGCAGGCACAGGCTCTCAGACGAGAGCTTGAGACCGCCGCGCTCGCTGCCCTTTCTGTCAATACAGTAGACTTGCAACATGGTAGTCTTGTGGCGCACAGCCTCATTTCTCCGATAGTGAGGGTGGCCCCCGAAGATGACGTTTCGGGGGAGGTGCGCCGCTTCCTGGATAGCGAGCCGGGCGCTTTGCTGCTTCTGCCGCTCCCTAAAGGCAAGGGCATCAAGCAGGCATGGCTCAGAAAGGCGTTGCGCAACCCATTGCCATGCGACGTTGGTTGGGCAAGGCCGTCCCTGGTCCCCAAGCAAAACGCGCCGTCAACCGCACCCTTCGAGGTCGGCATGCGGGTACTACTGCCCGCTCGCGGCGGCCCTCAGGCCCAGTTGGCGTTTGACCTCTCTCAAGACCTTATGTCCGTACTGCGGGCGCAGGTGACGGTCCTGCACGTACTACAGGAGATGCCCGAGATGATGCGCGCCTCCGAGGAGGCCCCGTTTGAACAGCTTCTCGACCAGTTCGACGCGCCCGGCAGGTCGGACGCCGGTATGCCGAGGCGCGCCATTGGAATAGGTAGCGATCCGGTTAAGAGCATCAGCGAGGCCGCAGCAGACTATGACCTGATTATTATGGGCGCCGGTGGGCAGGCCGCAGCTGACGTCGGTAAGTTTACTCAGGGCGTTGCGCGGGCTGCTTCTTCAGCTCTACTTGCGATAAAGACGCGCGTGCCCGTCGGCCCGGCTATTCGTGCTGCCCGTAAGCGCGCCCGCCTCTATTCGCCTTCAGCCGAGACCCTTTCGGCGCTAGTCGATAAGTGGTTCGCCGAGAATACCTTCCACGCAAATGAGTTCTCGGACCTCGAACGCCTGATCGATATCAAGCGCCAGCGAGGGGTCACTATCTCGGTCGGCCTGCCCGCCCTCAACGAAGAAGCGACTATCGGCGGGGTGATAAGCGTGCTGAAAGAGGCGCTTATGGAGCGCGTACCTCTGGTCGATGAGATAGTGGTCATCGACTCGAACTCGACCGACCGCACTCGTGAGATCGCGGCAGACCTCGGAATACCGGTCTATATACACTCGGAGATACTGCCCGAGGCGGGACCGCCGCTCGTGGGGAAGGGTGAGGCGCTTTGGAAATCGCTTCACGTCCTCAAGGGCGACATTATTGCGTGGGTAGATACAGACGTAGCAAACATGCACCCGCAGTTTGTCTATGGGCTTATCGGGCCGCTTTTGCGAGAGCCGCGCGTCGGCTTCGTGAAGGGATATTATCACAGGCCAATTCGGATCAGCGACAAGTTACAGCATGAGGGTGGCGGTAGAGTGACTGAACTGACAGTGCGCCCGCTCCTCAACCTCTTTTTCCCCCTCTTATCAGGGTTGGTGCAGCCGTTGGCGGGTGAATATGCCGGGCGGCGCGAGGTGCTGG
>JBBRVL010000433.1:0-3277 GCA_038246925.1 Chloroflexia bacterium | reverse complement strand
TTACCACATTGTCATACTGATCTAGTCTTATCCTAGGTTGTGACACTCTAACCCGAAACTCCTCAGACAGAGGCATCTGCCTTTCCACCATCTCAAGCGCAGATTTGAGCCGCGACCACATATAAGGTACGGAAATAGCGGACACTGTTGTCACTTGACCTGCAACTGTTGCCTGGCGCAGGGCCTCCCGCAAAATCCTCTCAAACTCAATGAAGCTCTGCAAGAACGCCAGCGAAGGCGAAAGTTCAGCGACTGAAGGTTGTTGCTGGGGGACAGGTGTCGGTACGTCCTCACTTAGCAACAGTTCTGCATCAACACGATAGAGAACTGAAAAAATCCATAGAGACGCCTCACGAATACCTGTGATTGCACGCTGTTCAGGGGCCGTTCCATTGTGTGTGTGATAAATGTCGTTGCGCATTCCGTGATACCAAACGATTTCGTCACGCGTCACCACCATGGGTGAAAAGAGCGATTGGGGCTGCGTTGACCAGAAATGTTCAAAGAACTCCAACTTGCTATGGTAGGTCAAGCACCATCTCTCAACGTCTTTCTTTTCAAAGGTCTGGTTGTTCCGCTGTGTGGTATGGAGATGCAAATACGTAGTTATGGAGACTTCAATGGCATTATCGAAGCTGATAAGCGCCATACGCTTGTCGAAGTCCGACGCTAATTTTAGATGGCCTTCTGCATGTTTGATCAACTCGAATGGACCCTGGGCCCAGGGTTTCAGGTTGCTCATATGTTGACCTCCTTGCTTACCGTCTACCGTGCGCCACGAACTCCAGCAGATCGCTTCTGGTGATGAGGCCGATGGGCTGGCCGGCTTCTTCTACGAGGACGGCTGAGTTATTGGCGAGGAGGGCGGGGACTACGCGCTCTACTTCTTCGGCTACGTCTACGAGGGGGAAGGGCGGGTCCATCACGCCTTCTACTTTGGCGTCGATGAGGGAGGGGTCGCGGAAGACGCGCTCAAGGAGGTTGCGCTCCTGGATGGAGCCTATCATCGAGTGGACGTCGGTGAAGGGGCCGAGGCCGTTGCCGTCGCCCGCGGTGCGTCGGGTGACCGGAAGCTGAGAGATGCTGTACTGCTGAAGGAGGTCTATCGCTTCGCGCACCGTCTTGTCGCACGGCACGGTTACGAGTGTGGGCAGTTCGCGGCCAGGCTTGATGACAAGCTCTCTGACGCGGGTGCGGGTCGGGAGGCGGTCGAGGAAGCCGTTCTCGCGCATCCAGGCGTCGTTGAAGACTTTGGAGAGGTAGCCGCGCCCGGTGTCGGGCAGCAACACTACGATATTCTTCCCAGCCTCGGTATTCTTGGCAACTTCGAGGGCCGCGAACATGGCCGTGCCGCCGGAGCCACCGACCAGGATACCTTCCTCGCGGGTGATGCGGCGGGCTATCTCGAACGAGTCGCGGTCGCTCACAGTTACCCACTCGTCGACCACATTGCTATCATAGGTGCCCGGTATGAAGTCCTCACCGATGCCTTCGACTTTGTAGGGGCGGGCGATGTCTTGTGTATAGATCGAGCCTTCGGGGTCGGCGCCGACTATGCGTACGTTGGAGTTCTTCGATTTGAGGAAGTTGCCGATGCCTGATATGGTGCCACCTGTGCCGACGCCTGCTACGAACACATCTATCTGGCCGTCCATCTGCCGCCAGATTTCGGGGCCGGTCGTCTCGAAGTGGGTCTTCGGATTGGCGGGGTTGAAGTACTGGTTCGGCTGGAACGCGCCCGGTATCTCGCGGGTGAGGCGGTCGGAGACGCTGTAGTAGCTTTCGGGACTTTCTCGCGGGACGGCTGTAGGCGTGGTGACTACCTCCGCGCCGTATGCCTTGAGGAGCGAAATCTTCTCCTGCGATACCTTGTCGGGCATCACGAAGACGCACTTGTAGCCCATGATGGCGGCGGCAATCGCCAGCCCGGTGCCGGTGTTGCCGGAGGTCGGCTCGACTATTGTGCCGCCCTTCCTGAGCAGGCCCTTCTCCTCGGCGGCCTTGATCATAGTGATGCCGATGCGGTCCTTCACCGAGTTGCCGGGGTTGAACATCTCTAGCTTGGCGAAAAGGTTCGGCTTGAGGCCGACATTTAGCTTGGGCAAGCGCACGATGGGCGTGTTGCCGATTGTGTCGAGGATGCTGTCGTAGACTTCCATGTCTTTCCTTTCGGGTGGGCTGCGCTGCCCCTGGGCGAGTGATGAGTGATGAGTGATGAGTGATTTGTAACTGATAATGTGCCTTCAGGGAGATTATAGGGTTCGGGGGGTGGCAAGTCAATGTATTAGAACTTGGCTCAGAAATACAGAGCCTAAAGAAAGAGAACCAATTATCCTTTGTCATTCTGAACGCAGTGAAGAATCACTACGTGGGAGTCAGAGCTAGGGAGACTGATTCTTCACTGCGTTCAGAATGACAATACTCACTTTTGTCTTGCTCCTTATACATAACACCATTTTTGAGATGTGTATGCGTCATAGAACCTTGTAGTGGGCGGGCCGTTATAAGGAGTGGGAACTATTCTGTGGTAAATACATGCTGGGAGGGAACTGATGGACAATGTATTGAAATCCCAGGTCAAACACCTCTTGTCTTTGGTTGCTGTGCCTGTGTTATTGGCAAGCTCAGTGACGATGTTAATCGCCGCCATGCTGATTGGAGCCGGACCGACAGGCGCTCAGACCCCGCCGCCCGACCTCACAGCTACCCTTTTCGGCTCTATGCCGTCAATGACAAGCATTCCAACAGTCACCCCAGCCCCCACTCGCGCACAATTACCCGGCTGCTGGTCGGTAGACACTAATGCGACCACGGGCACCGACTTCAGTGGGCTGCAAGCACTTGACGGCACCGGAAACAATGTCTGGGCTGTCGGCTACCATCCTGACCGCGAGATAACACAAGCCCTCATAACCCACTGGGACGGGGCGAAATGGAGTCGCGTGCCAGCGCCAACTTTCCAAAATGGGAGCGGCCTGGGCGGGGTATCTATCCTCTCCGAAGACGATGTATGGGCTGTGGGTAGACAAGGCAGCCTTCTCAGCCCACCAATGCGCCTTCTCACCCTCCACTGGGATGGGAGGAGCTGGACGGAAATCGCGACCCCCAACATTTCGGGCCGTATCACTGTGCTTGAGGACGTAGCCGCGGTTTCTGCCAATGATGTGTGGGCTGTGGGATACATCGAGCCATTCGGGGGTTCCAACGGTGGTAAGCAGGCTATCATCCTACATTGGGATGGACGGGCATGGACCCAGGCCACGACGCCCTCTATACC
>JBBRVL010000432.1:0-3287 GCA_038246925.1 Chloroflexia bacterium | reverse complement strand
CGTAGATGTAGTAAAAGGCAAATTACACACGAAAAGGGCCATTCCACCTTACGGAATGGCTCTTTTCGCTGCCTGTGAGACTGACGACACCTTCTGCTAGCCTAGGCCTCTGCCGCACCGATGCCTTTCAGTAAGGGATTAGCCCCAACCTCGACGTAGTTGTTCCAGAAGTCGTTAGCGGGCCAGAAGCAGACAATTCTTGCGGGCTTATCTCCTATGTTGAGGAAAGTGTGAGGGATTTCGGGCGGGATATTCACCATGCAGGGTCCTGTAATCTCGAACGTGCTTTCGCCTATGATATAAGCGATACGGCATTCAGGAAGGACATGCACTTCCTCGGTGTGGTGGGTGTGCAGAGGAGGCCCACCCTGCGGCGCGGTTTCGGTCACAATGATTGAGGTGAGGCTGAAGCCATGTTTGAAGCCCTCCATGATCCAGCCGCGCTCGCCCGGCTCGTCGTAGAACGACTCCAGGGCATCCATGCCGATGACGTAGTTCCCATTTGCATGTTCTTGTCCCACCATGGCATCTCCCTTAAGAATGATCCTTATCTAACGAACAAGCTGATGAGGCATATGCTGCACGGCCTCAGCCGGATGCTCCGACTCTGTCCTCGTTGCGCTGCAAGGGACTACGTCATATAATTCTATGACAATTATACAGAACAACGTGTGGAGCAATTCCCACTATTGATTCTCGTGGAGTATGGAGTATATTGTATAGTATTTACAACCCGCCAAGGCAAGCAGGTGCAATAATAACTCCTAAACTGGGCTAGACAAGCGAAGTGCCCTGAGTGTCTTTAGATGTATGAGCTAGTAATTCCACCAGAGTCTCCCTGCGGCTGTGGAAGCGGACGTGTATTTGGAGACTGCCACTTGCGTGATGGGAAGATAGTGCTATCGCCGAAAAGCATCATTCCTCCTCCGCCACAGACTGGAAATTCACACAAGAAGTGCCTCTTCTCCAGATCGTATGATTGTGATGGAAAGATATCTGGGGATCACATTCTCTCGGCATCTGTCCTTAGGGCGATCTCAAAGGATAAGATTCGGTTGAAGGGCGCCGGGTTCTCAAGAGAACACTCCATTAATAGTGATTCACTCAAGACCAAGCGACTATGCCGACGGCACAACTCTGCGCTCAGTCCGCTCGACGTAGAGGCGGGCCGACTTTTTCGGGCGGTCGGGTCGGCGGAGCAGGCACTCAGCGGCAACGCGCTCTTACCTCAACGACTGTATCTATTTGAGGGTTTTGATATCGAACGGTGGCTATTGAAGACACTTTTCGCCACTTACTATTCCCGAGTAAGCAACGTCACGCCTGGAACCCACACATTACCCTCTTACGCGATTGATTTGTTCAAACTGCAATTAGCACCACCTCATGGCTTGTATATGCCAGTTCGGCTTAACGACGGTGGACAATTTGAGATGCGCTTGAGTTCAAGCGCATCAATGTACCTTATATCAAGCGGCAGCACTGTCACAGGTATAGCTGTCACTCTGGCAGGCCTTGAGCTAAAGCTGATTATAGGAGGGAGGCCAGATGAACTTGACAAGTTCCCGGATCACCACGTGTTCCGACCTAAATACATTAATTTTTATCAGGGTAATGACATTATTGCCCTAGCCTTCGGCTGGTTGGATGGGTCGGATCAGGAGGTATGGCTTTCACGGGGCGACCCCAATGCTCCTGTTCCACACAACCAATAGCTGATTTCTATCCTAATAAGACTGCGTGGTGCATACGGGCTATAGTCGCTCATCGTTGCACCCCTTGAATACCTCAGTAACTAGGCGTGGGCTGCCGCAGGCTCCATACTCGATTGGCGGTCCGGCGATCCTTCACCCAGGGCACGCTCCAAAACCTCAAGCGCACAGTCGATCTGGTCACGTGTGATTACTAGGGGCGGCTGTATACGCACCACGTTGCCATATACGCCCCCAACGCCAACCAGCACGCCATGCTTCAAGCAGAACTCTCTCACGGCCTCGGCCCTGTCTGGGGCAGGGGTTATGCCGTCCGAGGCTACCAACTCGATGCCTATCATGAGGCCAAGACCTCTCACCTCGCCGATGACGGGAAACCGCTCCTGTAACAACCTGAGCTTAGGGATGATGTAGTCGCCGTCCTGATTGGCTTTGGCGGGTAGGTTCTCTCGCTCTATGAAGTTGATGTTAGCCAGGGCAGCGGCGCATGACACCGGGTTGCCGCCAAAAGTGGAGAGATGGTCGCCCGGCTGGAAAGCTGCCGCGATCTCGTCGGTTGTGGTGAAAGCGCCCAGAGGGAATCCATCTGCAATGCCTTTGGCGGTTACGATGATATCCGGGTCGACTCCGTAGTGCTCAAGGGCGAACATAGCGCCTGTCCGTCCGAACCCGGTCTGCACCTCATCGGCGATGAACAATATGCCGTGCCTGTCCAGTACCTCCTTGACCGCCTTGAAGTAGTTGAGAGGCGGGATGATAATGCCCCCTTCACCCAATAGCGGCTCAGCGATGAACGCAGCAACATCCCCAGACGTGTGAAACTTCAGCACATCTTCCAGCGCACGAACGCATTGCTCAACCACCTTCTCCGGTTCGCGTGAGTCTGAGCGGAAAGTGTAGGGAGCGGGTGCAAAAGAGACCCCAGGGGCATACGGCCCCCCACGACGCTTACGCCCGGCGTTACCTGTTACGCTGAGCGCGCCCCAGGTCCGCCCGTGGAAGCTCATGGTGAGAGCTACTACTTCGCTCTTGCCCGTATAGAGCCGGGCTACTTTCAATGCGCCCTCTATGGCCTCCGCGCCGCTGTTAGAAAAGAAGCTCTTCTTCAGGCGGCCAGGCGTAATCTGGGCCATCTTCTCGGCGAGGTCGGCCACAGGCTGGTTGTAATAGATGTACGAGCAGCAATGGACGAGCTTGTCCATCTGCGCCTTGGCTGCCTTTATCACTTCAGGGTTGCAATGCCCGGCGTTTACCACGGCGATGCCCGCGAAACAGTCGATGTAGTCCCGACCGTCGCTGGCGGTAACAACCGCTCCCTGTGCCTTCTCTATCACTATAGGCTGGATGGCTTTGACGAACCCTGTTATTACGTACTCGCTGTATTTCTGCATTGCATCGCTCATTGCTTACCCCTCCCCTTCAGGAATTATGACCAAACCGCCAAGACGCCAAGAGCACCAAGTAACCGCCAAGAGTTTTATTGGTTTGGATTACGGATTGGATAAGGTAATTCGTAATTCATAATTACACCAATCGATTGTACTTCTCCATTACATCTCTCAGGCGGTCGTGTGG
>JBBRVL010000431.1:0-3288 GCA_038246925.1 Chloroflexia bacterium | reverse complement strand
GGCGGCGAAAAGTACATGATCATTGAGACAGACAAAGGGCGTATCGTTGCGCAGCTTTATACAGACCCCTCGGCCAACGTCGGCAAAACTATCGTCAACTTCGAGCAGAAGGCCAACGCAGGTGAGTTCAATGGCAGGGTATTCCACAGAGTAGAGAACTGGGTAATCCAGGGCGGCGACCCTACCGGCACAGGCACAGGCGGCGGCACGATGCCGTCCGAATATAACAAGATTACGTTCAAAGCGGGCGCTCTCGGCATCGCACGCGGGCCGGACCCGGCCATCAATAACGATACTCAGTTCTTTATCGTAAAGTCAGACTCGCCTTTTCTTGATGGGCAATACACCAACTGGGGCCAGGTCATCGAGGGCCTGGATGTCGTGAACAAGATCGCCGTTAATGACAAGATGACAAAGGTGACGATTTCAAACACAAAGTAGGGGCCAATAGGCTCAGAGTTCAGGCAGAATCTGCTCGATAGGAGATGAATTTATGAAAACAATGGTCATAGAAACAGACAAAGGCACGATTGTATGCAACCTTGCAACGGGCGCGGCGGATGGCGTGACTAATACGGTGGCGCATTTCGAGCAGAGGGCCAATTCGGGCGCTTATGACGGCCTCAAGTTCCACCGTGTGGAAAACTGGGTAATCCAGGGCGGCGACCCCACAGGCACAGGCTCAGGTGGTGGCAAGATCAACGCCGAGTATAACAACCTGCCGTTCAATGTAGGCGCGCTCGGTGTGGCTCGTGGGCCTGACCGCAAACTGAACAGCGACTGCCAGTTCTTCATCGTCAAGACCGATGCCCGCTTCCTTGATGGCGACTATACCAACTTCGGGCAGACGATAGAAGGTATGGACGTGGTGCAGAAAATCGCCATCGGTGACAAGATGAACAAAGTGCGCGTAGAGGAACGCGAAGGCAGTGACCGGTAAACAGCAAGTAGTCAGTGGTGATCAGGTCATACCTGGCGCATGGGTGCCCGTAAACCTGCCTCTTCTACTTTGTACCGTAACCGGGATCACAGTGACCGCCCTCTCCCTGCGCTTTGGGATGAGGGCGGTTGGCGTTCGGGACGATATTCCCCTGCCAGGACGTATCTACTCGCTCACGGCCCCGCTTGTAGAGCCTTTCTATCGACTCTTCCCCGCCAGCGACCGCTTCGACTATCCCTCCATAGAAGTTGCATCTCTTGCGGCTGTTGGTGTAGTGCTTGGGCTGGCACTAGGCATATACATAATTGGCCTGCTTTTCTTCAGCAGGCGAGCATAGTTCATGCTCACCACAAATGATGCACGGTGATCCGTCGTCTTTGGTCCTTCAACCTCATTTCTTTATCGCTCCATGAGGCAGCACCGCATGCGCGCCTCTTACCTGGTTGACTATCTGTGTCACCCTCATATCGACCAGCACGCTCGCCAGGGCAAGGGCCTCATGCCTTGCCAGGCCGTGATGCCGCCCCATCAAATCTAGCATCGCATCGAGGGCGATCAATACCGCCTCGTCAAGGTCTTTATCGAAGCCGAATGTAAGCCAGCCTTCCTCAGTCTTCGCATTAGGTGTCTTCAGATGAAGGTCATCCCGCAGGTCGAACGTCAGGCTGACATGCTCCATAGGGCACTCGATAGCGGTGCCACACAACTCGCCGTCTGCCTGGGCAGCATGACCATCGCCCACGGAGAAAAGCCCACCCTCCACTTCGATTGGAAGATACAGGGTAGTGCCTGCCACAAGCTCTTTGCAGTCGATATTACCGCCTGTGACGCGAGGCGGGGTAGTCGAGTGTATGCCCGGTTCGGCTGGAGGCACGCCCATGACACCCATGAATGGGCGAAGAGGGACGGTATGCCCAAGCTGGTTGCGTCCGGTCATATTCTGCGCATCCAGCGTCCATGCCAGGACATATTCATGCACGCCAACATCGAGCCGCTCGTTTACGCCATTGGGCCACATCCCGGCAACCGTGTAGCCAAAGGAGCCAGGCACTATTTTGTTGATACGCACTTCGAGCGCCATGCCCGGCAGCGCGCCTCGGATAAAAACAGGGCCGCATAATGCATGCCCAGTACCTTTTTCCTCGATTCTCCCCTCGAACTTCTCACGCGTAACACCAGCCTCCAGGTATGCCCCAAGCCCCCAGCCCGCGTCCAGGGTTCTATACTCGACTGTATCTCCCGGCTCGATGGTCAGGACAGGCTCGAAATCGCGGCTGAATGCGCCGTGTAAGGTGTGAATAGTTGGTTCTATACTATGGGTCGCCACAGCCTTACTCCTCAATTACCTGGTCATTTTTGACGCCAATATACAGTAAGTGCTCGACAGCGCCGTGGACCGAGGCGTCCTTACCGAGGCGGTAGTTGATATCCACCCATGCCTCCCACAATTCTCCCTCGAGGGAATTGATCTCTTCCTCTATCATGCTAATGACCCCCTCGCAGCCGATTAGGTCGAGCGTGGTAAAACCTCCCTGCTCCATTAGTGGCTTAATTTCCGAAGGGTGCGCAAAGTAAGAATCAACAAAGCCCCCTTCTGATGGAGGTACGTTGATTCCGGTGTCTATCAGTCGCTCTGCATCATCGCTGTGCTCAACCAGCCAGGAGGGGAGGTTCTTAGCTGCCCAGCGTATGCCCGCGTAGCGGGTGATAAAGCTGGCAAACAGTAGGCCACCGGGCCGCAAAACGCTCTTTATTTCCCGGACTGCCCTAAGCCGCTCTTCTGGTGTGAGAAGGTGATATAAAGGACCCATCAGGAGGGCAGCATCATATGGCTTACCCGACAGCGCAGCCAGGTCAAGTGCGTTGGCATGTATGCAGTCGGCCAGTACAACGCCCGCCCCAGCTGCTTTGAGTTGGGCAAATTCCAGTGATTGCGCTGACAAATCGGCCAGTGTGACGCTGTAGCCTGTCTGACTAAGCGCAATAGAGTATCTGCCCGGCCCGCCTCCTATGTCAGCTATACGCGCCGGTGGCGGTGGCAGGTATTCACCCAGGGCGCGCATCGTCACGGTAAACTCAGTCCTGTGCCTATCTAGGCGATCCCACTCCCGCTGGGTATTGTTATCGTAGAAGCCTGCTACTTTGGACATCCTTGGTTTCCTTATTCACCTCACACCCGGATTATTCAAGAGGCCAGACGTGCGAGTTCTGCTTCGGGAAGAGGGTAGTGAGGAGGGCACGAGTAGTGTCGTTGTTTGACCAGCAGTCGGCAAAGGCATATTGCAGTTCTTCGAGCGAGCGATACCCGAAGAGTACCTGCAAGAAAGTCAGGTCGGGGAAGGCCGCAT
>JBBRVL010000430.1:0-3310 GCA_038246925.1 Chloroflexia bacterium | reverse complement strand
AGTTACTCACCGCAGAGACGCAGAGTACTCTGCGTCTCTGCGGTGAGTAACTTAGTCTGCCTTGCCCCACCCTCTAACTTGCCTTATAATACAACCCACAAAAGAAATACTTTGCCGTGGGTTGCGGTGAAAGAGAAAATCCGGTCGTAGGTGCAGCCAGAGAGCGGGGCCTCGAAAGAGGGTGAGAGCCACCGCCTGTTACACGACCTGAAGGCGCTCCGGAGCAGCCAGGCAATTACCGAGAAAAGAGGGTGCTCGCCATGATAAATGGGAGCGCCAAATAGGGTGGAACCGCGGGAGATGATGCCTCTCGTCCCTATGCTTTAGTGCAGGGATGGGTGGCATTTGCTATTCCCAGGCCGTGAGAAGGAGAACTCAGATGGACACACCACAAAAGCAAGTGACAATGGATACGATTGCCTCCCTCGCCAAGCGGCGCGGCTTTGTCTTCCCTTCCAGCGAAATCTACGGTGGCTTCGGCTCGACCTATGATTACGGCCCATTGGGTGTCGAGTTGAAGCGCAACATCAAGAACCTCTGGTGGCGCGACATGGTGCAAATGCGCGATGACATTGTGGGCCTCGACTCGGCCATCCTGATGTCGCCGCTCGTCTGGCAGGCATCAGGCCACGTGGCCCAATTCACCGACCCAATGGTCGACTGCAAGCAGTGCAAGCACCGCTTCCGCGCAGATCACCTTGAGAACAACGAAGACCAGGAATCCAAAATCGGGGTGCCCTTCGGGCCACCAAAATCCAAAATGAGATGCCCCGACTGCGGAGGCGAATTGACCGAGGCGCGCCAGTTCAACATGATGTTCAAGACGTTCGTCGGCCCGGTGGAGGAGGATGCGACGGTCACTTATCTGCGTCCCGAAACTGCCCAGGGCATTTTCGTCAACTTCTTCAATACCCAGCAGTCGATGCGTCGCAAGCTGCCGTTCGGCATCGCTCAGCAAGGCAAGGCATTCCGCAACGAGATCACGCCAGGCAATTTCATCTTCCGCACCAGGGAGTTCGAGCAGATGGAGATGGAGTTCTTCGTGCGGCCCGGCACCGACGAAGAATGGCACAAGCAGTGGGTCGATGCCCGCTACCAGTGGTACCTCAACCTGGGAGTTAACCCTGATAGACTGCGCCTGCGCGAGCACGAAAAGGCGGAGCTTGCTCATTACGCTAAGGGCACGACCGACATCGAGTACAACTTCCCCTGGGGTTGGGGCGAGCTTGAGGGCATCGCCAACCGGGGCGACTTCGACCTGCGCAAGCACTCGGAAGAAAGCAACAAAGACCTCACCTACTTTGATGAGGAGACCAACGAACACATTACGCCCTATGTGATCGAGCCTGCCGTCGGCGTAGACCGCATCATGCTTATACTGATGCTCAACGCCTACCATGAGGAGCCGGACAAAGATGAGACGCGGGTCGTGATGCGCTTCCACCCAGAGGTAGCGCCGATCAAGGTAGCTATCCTCCCGCTCTCTAAGAAGCTAGCGGAAGATGCCCGCAAGATTCACGCGCTTGTGCGCCCACACTTCATGAGCCAGTATGATGACACAGGCTCTATCGGCAAGCGCTACCGCCGCCAGGATGAGATTGGCACGCCCCTCTGTGTCACAGTTGACTTCGAGACCCTCAACGACAACGCCGTCACGATACGTGAGCGCGACAGCATGGAGCAGGTGCGCGTGCCTGTCGATGAGCTCGTGCCCAGGGTACGGGAGATGCTGACTCTGGGAAAGAGAATTGAGGTGTAGCAATGCGACTAAGCAACTATGCGCTCGATAAGGTTGTCTCTCAGCACCTTTCTGAGCTAACTGAAAATAATGCTCCTGATATGAAGCGCAGATACCCGCGACGGCAAACTCAATCTTGGGTTTCAACTTTCATCCCAAACTCGTTTCTTGGTAATTCCGTGACAAAAGAAGGAAGGACGTTCGCTTTCTATTTTCTTCGTCGTGCTGAAGCGGCCTTTGCAGAGTATGCATATGCTCGCCAAGCTTTAAGTAAATTTGTCAGTACCGTACCGAGGAAATCTTCCCTCTACTTTAAGGCATTACATCATTTTGAGATAACTGTAGCAATGCTTTGGCAAGCATATGAATTGATCAAAAAGGTATGCCTAGAACCAAAAGACGAGAAGCTATTTGAGAAGAACGATGGTAGTACGCTTAACAAACTGAGCCACATCAACAATGTTAGTAAACATGCAAATCCGGCTGATTTGGCAGAGGACAGCATTCATGCAGTTTGGATTACCAATGATGGCATCAAGACCGAGAACCATCACTTACTTTACTCAGAAGTTGTAGACCTTTTGAAGGAGGTAGCGAGATGGGCGGATATTATCTCCCGAGTAGAGGTACCACCTAAGGACTGACTAATCGTTCTTTACCGTCCTATAGATTGAAACGTGGCAATATACTTAGATTTACATTCTTCTAGGAACCAACGAACTAGGAACCAACGAAACAAAACCGATGAACAAGTTTTGTATATATCCAATAACTTTAGTATTGCTCACTCTCGTGTTCGCAGCCTGCGACCTCGCACCCACCCCACAGCCACCAATCAGCCCTACAAGCTCTGCTGGAACACAGGTACCAGGCGTCAACACAATCGTTGTTGCTCCCACCGACACACCTGGCGCGCCATCCGCAGTGAGCACATCTCCCGCGGAGTCGGTTCCCGCAGCAGTCGAGACCGAAAGCGCACAGACAGCCCCGACAGCGACAAGCGCCTCGGTTGCAGGTTGTATCCCGACGCAGGCAGACGCCGAAGGTCCTTTCTACAAGCCGAACGCACAGGAGCGCATATCGGTTGGCAAGGGCCACCTGCTGAAAGGCGTTGTCAAGTCGAGCCTGGACTGCACACCCCTGCCAAAAGCGAAGATCGAGTTCTGGCAGGTGAACTCCAAAGGAGAGTACGACGACGACCATCGCGCCACTCTCTATTCAAGCGACAAAGGCGAGTACACATTTGAGAGCAACTTCCCGCCCGCCTACGAAGGTAGACCACCCCACATCCATGTTAGAGTCGAAGCCGACGGCTACAGTACGCTCATCACCCAGTTCTACCCTGCGCAGGGCGAGACCGAGGCCACCTTCGACATGGTGCTGCTGCCGGTGGGGCCATAGATAGCAGCTTAGAACATCTAACAAAACCCAGTTTGTTTGGGGCGAAAGATAACAGTACAGTAGGGGGGATACTGTGTGGTTTTGCGTTGTGGAAAAAGGGTAAAACTAGTGTTGGGTAAACGGGCACCACCCAACAGATGCCCACCCCGAAACAAATTTTTTTTGTTTTGT
>JBBRVL010000429.1:0-3328 GCA_038246925.1 Chloroflexia bacterium | reverse complement strand
CTCTTCCTCGAAAGGGCACAGGCTGTCAATCCCGACTTCAAGCTCACCGATCAGAACGCGGAAACTGTGGCCGCTATTTGCGTGCGGCTCGATGGCCTGCCTCTGGCAATAGAGCTTGCCGCCGCCCGCGTCAGACTCTTCTCCCCGCAAGAGATACACTCGCGCCTGGACAGCTGCCTGACTCTCCTCACAGGCGGCCCCCGTGACCTACCTACCAGGCAGCAAACTCTGCGAAGCGCTATAGATTGGAGCTATGGGCTGTTGAACAAGGGCGAGCAATGCTTATTTGCAAGAGTTGGCGTCTTCGTAGGCGGCGCCACTTTCCCCGCAATCGAGGCAGTATGCAACGCCAGGGGCGATCTACCCATGCAGTTGCCGGACGTACTCGAGTCGCTGCTCGATAAGAACCTGCTAAAGCAGACAGAGGCTATCGAGGGAGAGTCGCGCTTCACGATGCTTGAGACCATCCGCGAGTATGCGCTTGAACGATTGGAGGAGAGTGACGAAGCGGAAGAGATACGCCGATTGCACGCTCAGTACTATCTGGCCCTCGCCGAAGCGGCGGAGTCGGAGTTGAAAAGTTCGAGCCAACTTGTCTGGTTAAACAAGCTGGAAGCCGAGCACGACAACATCCGCGCCGTGTTTGATTGGGTCGAGAAGAGCAGCGAGCTAGAAACCGGCCTGCAATTAGCGGGCGTGCTGGTGTTCTTCTGGAGCACACGAGGCTACTTCATAGAGGGGCGGCAAAGAACGGAGCGTTTACTATCGAGACCGGAAGCGGCAGGAGCGACGCCGGGCCGGGGGAAGGCTCTCCTTGCTGCCAGCAGGCTGGCCCGCGACCAGAGTGACCAGGCACAAGCATGGGCCTATGCGGAAGAGAGCCAGGCGATATGGCGCGAGTTGGGGGACAAAGAAGGCGTGGCGCGCTCGCTCAACGCGCTGTCGGCGGTACTATCTGATAGAGGTGACACTGCCGCTTCACTCGCTTTACACGAAGAGGCGTTTGCCATTTTCCGTGAGCTAGGCGA
Organism: Chloroflexia bacterium; assembly: GCA_038246925.1. Classification (GTDB taxonomy): domain Bacteria; phylum Chloroflexota; class Chloroflexia; order QHBQ01; family JADMIH01; genus JADMIH01. The sequence goes on along the minus strand of JBBRVL010000429.1, from coordinate 2,300 downwards.
TAAGAGCATGATCGTGGCCGGTACGCATAATTTAGCACTCGACCTTTACCGTAAGGGCGATTACGAACGTGCAAAGGCATTGCTCGAAGATAGCCTTGAGGGATTTCAAGAACTTGGAGACAAAGAGGGAATCGCGCTGACATACATAAACCTGGCGCTTATTCCGATACGGCTGGGTGATTACCAAAGGGCATCCGAACTGGCTAAAGCGAGTCTTGCCCTCTTCCACGAACTAAACGAAAAGCGGCGCATTGGCAGGTGTTTCGGCGAGCTTGCCAGAATAGCCTATGGCCAGGGTCAGGTCGAACGAGCAGGGCGGTTGTTCGCGGCGTCGGCTGCCGTGCTCGACTCGATAGGGGCGCGCATGGTGCAGGAAACTACGGCTGAATGGGGACCTTATTTAGAGGCCATCCGAAACCAGCTCGGCGAGGGGCAGTTCCTGGTGGTCTGGGAGAAAGCGTGGGGTATGGCTCTGGAAGATGCAATAGCGTATGCTCTGAGCGGATAGGAAGATACAGTCCTCTTGAAGTCTAGAGCTTACCAATAACTATCTTGCTAATCGTCCTCATCGTGTCGAACACCCCTACACCCTTTGCGGCGACCGCTTCGTAGGCGGGAATTTTCATGGAGTTCATGTACTTCTCCAAAATTTCGAGTGGGAGGGCGTCGGGTATGTCGCGCTTGTTATATTCCAGCACCATCGGAAAGTCGAGGAAGTGTTTGCCCTGCTGCGTCAGGTTGCGCGCAAGCTCCTGGAGGGAGCGAACGTCCTCCCCCAGCTTCGAGCGTTGCGAGTCAGCTACGAATACCACGCCGTCCGCGCCGTTGAGGACCGCCACCCTGGTGCGCTCGTACAACACCTGTCCTGGCACGGTGTAGATTTGAAAGCGTACCTGGTAACCATGCACGCGCCCCAGGTCCACCCATGAACGTGATGCGTGTAAAAATAGGACATAGGCAAGACCAGCGACAGTGTTGATGGCGTGAAATGCGGCGGTACTCACTTCGCCACCTTATGTCAATGAACCTACGTCCAGGAAATCTTCTCCACCGCTTGTTGCAGGTCTGACTTGGTTGCCTTGATATAGATCATCGTCGTATCCAGCGAGTCGTGCCCCATGATCTGGGCCAACCGATGTAGTGGCACCAACGCCGCCATGCGGTACCCGAAGCGATGCCGTAGATCATGCGCTCTCAACTGTGGTATCTTGGCTGCTCGTGCGTACTTCTTCACTATGTACCCCACTGCTCGCTCCGTTAGTGCTTGCCCTGTCTTCTCTGAGGGGAACAGATAACCACTGTCCTTAGGAAGTACCACCAGGTATTCCTGTAATGCATTACGAGCCGTGGTGTTCAGTGGCACCTCCCGATATTTGTTCCCCTTGCCATGCACCTGCACGCTCCCGCTACGCTTATTCAGTGTGAGGTCGGAGCGCTTCAGCCGGCACACTTCCCCGACCCGCAAACCCGTGTGCAGCATTAGCACGATCATTGTTCGGTCCCGTAGCGAGCCTGTGGCGGTGACTGCTTTTACCAGTGCATACTCATCCTTATCCGTTACGTGATGGGTGCCGCCCGCTTCCTGCCCGACCATCTTAACACCACGTGTCGGGTCGCGGCCTATCTCCTCTTCCATCAGCGCCTAGGAACAATATCGTTTGATGCTGATCAGTGCCCGATTAACCGAGGCCGGCTTTAGTTCACACGTGTGCTGCTGGATGTCCTTCGGGGTGTCCATAGGGGAGAGTATAGCTTATCAGTGGACGGCAATCAAAAGTTAGAATCACAGGTAAGAGCATACAGCTCTTCAGTAGCTTATCGAACGTGACTTGCGGATACTGCTACAACTCAGCTTGTCTCTAATTTTTGGGTGTAGTTAATCTTCAAGGGATATGTCACTTAATACTTCAAACTGCCTTCCTCATCGAGATTCGAGAACGGGGCTTGTTGCTTGACGTACCTGTAGAGCGTAGACTTCGATATACGGCCTGTGAGTAGCAATGGATACTGTTGGCGAATTCGCAAGCGGGTGAGCGGGTGCGGTTGGGTGGCTAATGCGCTATCATAGAGCATTACTTCAAGAGGCTATCTGTTTCGTATGTTCGTATGGAGGAAGCTCCCATGTCAATGCACCCTCAGCCTATCGCTCCTGTTCCTGAAGATACTGCCCGTGTTGCTCACGCTGCCTTCCCCAAAGGCAATCTGTATATGAAGATCCGTGATGAACTGGGCACCACCTACCAGGACCAACAGTTCGCGTCCTTGTTCCCAACGCGTGGTCAACCTGCTGAAGCTCCCTG
>JBBRVL010000428.1:0-3330 GCA_038246925.1 Chloroflexia bacterium | reverse complement strand
TAGCAATACAGACATTCCTCGGTAGGGTGCCTTCGCTTCAAGCGGTTGTCGGTACTGCCGTCGTGAAGGATAGCGTTCGCTACCTGCCGCTTCCTCACCCATCGGGCGTCAGCAGGTGGCTAAATGAGCCGGAGAACATCAGGGCAGTCGAGCGCGCCATGGCTATTTTGCGCGACTGGGTTGAAGAGTTGAACATATAGCCCACCCCTCGTTCAGGACGCGACGCGTCTACTTCATGATATGTCCGGCGATTACCATGCGCTGCACCTGGTTCGTGCCTTCATATATCTGGGTCACTTTGGCGTCCCGCATGAAACGCTCCACCGGGGAGGCCTTCGTAACACCAAACCCGCCCAAGACTTGCACGGCGTCTGTAGTGATGCGCATGGCGGCATCGGTGGCGAAGAGCTTCGCCATTGCGGCCTCTTTGGCGAACGGCCTTCCTTCGTCGTAGGCGACCGCTGCGCTGTAGGTGAGGAAGCGCGCCGCTTCTACCGCGACGTGCATGTCGGCAAGCATAAAGCTGACCGCCTGATTCTGCCCAATCGCCTTGCCGAATTGCTGGCGTGCCTTAGCATGGTTCAGCGAGTAATCGTATGCTCCCTGCCCGAGGCCGACTCCCTGCGCGGCGATCTCTATCCGGCCTATGTCGAGCGCTGACAATGCGATGCGAAGTCCCTGGCCCTCTTGCCCAAGCAGTTGGTCGGCGGGAACCCGGCAATCTTCGAGATAGACCTCTCGTTGCACAGACGTGCGAACGCCCATTTTTTGTATCGGCTCACCAAAGCTCAGGCCCGGTGTGTTCTTGGAGATGATGAAGGCGCTTACGCCCCTGCCTCCTGCCTCGGGGTCGGTCGAGGCGAAAAGAACGTAGGTGTCGGCCTCGCCCGAATTGGTGGCGAAAGTCTTCTTCCCATTGAGGACATATGTATCGCCGTCGCGGACGGCTCTTGACTGCATCGACGCGGGGTCGGAGCCTGCGCCCGGCTCGGTAATGCTGAAGCAGGCCAGCGTCTTACCCTCGCACATTGGGACGAGCCAGCGCTGCTTTTGCTCTTCGGTGCCGTGCTGCATGATACAGGTCATAGGAGCCAGGTGAGAAGCGAGTACCAGCACCTGCGCCGACTCGACACGCCCGATCTCTTCGAGGGCAATGATGTAATCGAGCAGGCTCCCACCTCCGCCACAGTATTGTTCGGAGAAAGGCAAGCCTGCCAACCCTGCTTCTACGCACTTGTCGAATACCCAGCGGTCGAAAGTACCTGCTTCGTCGCGCTCTGCGACAGTAGGCGCAAGCTCTCGTTCGGCGAATGCTCTTATGCGCTGGCGCAGGTCGACCTGGTGGGGGGTAAGGCTAAAGTCCATTATGTCTCTCTAGGTAGGAAAAATTATCGGCAAATGAAATCGAGCATACTACCTTGCGGCGGCATGCTTTTGCGCCCACGCGGTGAGTCGTTCCCTGGCGGCATCCAGTGTTTCGTCGCGCTTGGCGAAGCACCACCTGGCAAGCTGAGCGCCATCTGCCGGGTTCTCGTAAAAAGATGAAGGAGGAATACAGGCCACGCCGCCCTCTGCCGTCATATGCCGAGCGAACTCTACATCGTTCTCGAAGCCGAGGCTTGATATATCTGACATTATGAAGAAAGTGCCCTGCGGCCTGATCGGGTGCAGTCCTGTCTCCTCAAGCACCAACATCAATTTGTCGAGGCGGTGTGTGTAGTCGTCTCGAAGTGCGGTGTAATAGCCACGCTCGGCGGCAGTTTCAAGCGCATAGGCGACCGCTTCCTGGAATGGGGCCGCGCAACAGAATGTCACGAACTGGTGAACTCGCCGGATCGCCTCGGTCAGATCGGGTGGGGCCAGTGCGTAGCCAATCTTCCACCCTGTGACACTGAACGTCTTCGACGCGGAATTGATCGTAACTGTCCTGTCGCGCATACCGGGCAATGTAGCGAGGGAGATGTGGCGGTTGTCATCGAATATCAGGTGCTCGTAGACTTCATCTGTTATCGCAAGAGCGTCATATTTCCTGCACAGGTCAGCGATAAGCGCAAGCTCCTCATGGGTGAAAACCTTGCCGGTCGGGTTGTGGGGCGTGTTGACTATCACCGCCCGTGTGCGCTCATTGAATAGACTGGTAAGCCGTTCTCTGTCGAATCTCCAATCGGGTGCGCGGAGTGTTACAAAGCGCGGGATGCCGCCCGCTATCTCGATAGCCGGGACATAGGAGTCATAGGCAGGCTCGAAGACGATTACTTCGTCTCCGGGGTTCACGAGCGCCTGGATTGTATCGTAGATTGCCTCTGTAGCGCCGTTGGTGGCGGTGATTTCTCGCTCCACATCAAAGCTGAGGCGCATTCTCTCTTCACAGGTATCCGCGATAGCCTTCCGCAACCTGGCCGAGCCATGACTGATAGCATACTGGTTGATGTTAGCTGCAATGGCCTCCTGCGCGGCCTCTTTCAACCAGGTCGGAGTCGGAAAGTCGGGAAAACCCTGGCTGAGGTTGACGGCCTTGTGCTCTACGGCTAGGCGGCTCATCTCCGAGAATATTGATGTGCCGACCTGCTGCACGCGCCTGGCCATGCGCTGGTTACCAATATCTAAACCGCTTGCGGCTGTGCTCATCCTGTCAACCTCCTGAACGTGCCTGAGAACGCCATATTATATCACAAGGCGCGAGGGCACAACGCTTGCTTCTATACCTGCTGAACATACTGAGGAGGGATTGGATGAAGCGAAACGACGCGAAACAACAGGCACAAGAGCGAAAACTCTGGGCGATCACGGCGATTATATCTTTCGTCGCAGCTCTGGGCGTATCAGGGGGCACTAATCTCGTTATGCTTGTGACGGGGCACGACCTCATCAAGAAGCACCGCCCAACGTTGACTTTCCGCTCCGCGATATTTGGTGACGGTCTGATTCTTCCGTTCATCAACGTGCTGATGATGAAGTCATTTCGTCGTTGGCGACCACGACTTACCGCACGCACCGGACTGGTTCCTATCGTCGGGGGCAGTCTTGTGTCGTTGATGTTCCACATCGCACAGGGGAAGGGCGGCATGGTCAACTGGACAATGACCCGGCCCTGGCGTTGGAACTTCCTCGGCTATTACCATTTCGTATACATGGCGACGCAGTTCTCCTATATGCTGCTTTACCTGACGCAGCTAGGCGGGCGCTGGGTGAAGGGTGAAATAGAGGAAGAACAAAAGTGCGACCTTGCATTGATCGGCGCGAACCTCGGGGCTTTTGGGGTGCTATTGTATACCGATTATTATTAACAGGACTTTCGCTTGTGACGCTCAAATCAAGCTTCAATTAGGC
>JBBRVL010000427.1:0-3338 GCA_038246925.1 Chloroflexia bacterium | reverse complement strand
TTGCTCCTGTCCCGACAAGCTGGGTCTCCGCGTGCGCTTTCACCAGCTTCGCACCTACCTCGCCTATCACCCAGTGCATTAGCCCGCCCTTGCCCACCGTGGCGTACCGGGTCGCGAACGAATAGACGTTGCGCCCCCACTCCTGCATCGAGGTGAACTCTACTTTGGCGTCCTCGCCTACTGCCACTTCGATTACACCTGAGTGCAGCCCCTGCCCCTCGGTATGCTCTGAGTGGAACTCCTCGATATAGCGCACGTTCGAGCCTTTGTCCGCTACAATCAGGGTGTGGCCCAACGCAACGGCTCCCGGCGTATCGAGCCTGTAGACAGTGTGCACAGGTAGTTCAACACTCACGCCTTCGGGTACGTAGAGGAAGACCCCGCCGCTCCAGAGTGCGCTGTGCAAAGCCGCGAATTTGTCTTTGTTGGGGGCAACCAGCTTATGGAGGTATTTCTGTACCAGGTCGGGGTGGTCGCGCACGGCATCTTGCAGCGAGCAGAAGATCACGCCTTGCTCTTTGGCGCTCTCCGCTACCTGTATAGATGCTACTTCGGAGTTGATCTGGACGAGCAGGCTACCTGCCTCTTCCGTTTCGTCGGCTAGGGCGACCATCTGCCTGGCTTCCTCGGCGCTGCGGTTCGCTGCGACGTAAGGCCGCATCCGGCTCAGGTCGATTGCGCTCACGTCTGTAGTCCACCATTGGGCGATACCCTTGGTCCACCTCGGGAGGGGCAAATCCTCGAACGCCTGCCAGGCCTCGATGCGCGACTCACGAAGCCAGAGCGGCTCATTTAGACGCTCGGATAGCTCCAGCACTGCCTCCTGGCTCAGGCCCGGCTGGAGGGTGCTGATAGGCTGCTCGATGACACTAGGCGTGGTCATGCTCGCCCTCCGTCGTGATCTCCAGTTCTTCTTTCATGTCGTCTGGGCGCAGCCAATCGTACCCCTGCTTCTCCAATTCGAGCGCAAGCTCAGGGCCGCCCGAAAGCGCGATCTTGCCGTCCACTATCACATGAACGAAATCCGGCTTTACATAGTTGAGTATGCGCTGGTAGTGGGTCACAAGCAGGATGCCCATTTCGGTGCCGCGCAGGCTGTTGATGCCCTCGGCCACCACGCGCACCGCGTCGATATCGAGGCCCGAGTCCGGCTCGTCGAGCATCGCCACTTTTGGCTTGAACATCGCCATCTGCAGCACTTCGAGCCGCTTCTTCTCGCCGCCTGAAAAGCCGTCGTTCACGTAGCGGGTGGCGAAACTCTTGTCCATCTTGAGCAGAGACAACTTCTCCAGCAGGTTCTTTCGGAACTCTTTGACAGCCGGGTTGCTCGTCCTCGCCACGCCACCACGGCCTACATAGGTAGGCTGGGCAAGGCCCTCAACGCTCTGTGCGTCGGCGTCGCTGCGTACCGAGCCTGTCTTTGTAAGAAGCTGCTGTTCGTTGCGCGCCCTCGGCTTGGAGAGTGAAATCAGCGCGGTTCGCACGAAGTTGGCTACCGTCACGCCGGGTATCGAAGAAGGGTACTGGAAGCCGAGGAAAAGCCCCACCTTGGCGCGCTCGTCCGGCGGTAGGTTGGTCAAGTCCTCTCCGTTCAGGGTGGCGGTGCCGCCTGTTATCTTGTAGGTCGGGTTGCCCATCAGGGCCTGCACCAGCGTCGATTTACCTGAGCCGTTCGGACCCATAAGCGCATGTACCTCGCCCGCCCTGACCGTCAAATCGACCCCTTTCAATATCTCTTTGCCCTCGACGCTGACGTGCAGGTCCTTGATTACAAGGCCCTCACCCGTCTCCGGCCTGTCAGCCACCGCCACGTTCTCTTTCTGATTATCCATATATTTGCTAATTACCTCCTACCCATAATGTCAGATTATTTGATACATCTATCTTGCTACTCCGGCACGCCCGCCGAAGTCACCTTGCTTTTTTCTCGCGCCGTTCCAGGCGACATATGTGACACGTGGAACTCACAGGCGCACTGGCCGTCTATTATTCGTCCCTTGAGCTTCACATCAACGCCCGGCCCAAGCAAGTCGGCCAGCATATCTTGCTCCATCTCGCAGATCTCGCGGTGGTTCTGCGCTACCTCAAAATAAGGGCACGATGTGGTCTTCAGCACGAAGCCGCCATTCCCCTCTTCCACCGGCACCATCGACACGTCCATACCCGTCTCGCCGAGCGCCGCCACCAGTCCGAGCAGCTTCTGTCCAAGCTCTTTGCCCTGTGCCTGGTCCGATAGCTTTTCAGCCATGCGCCTGCTTACCCGATTCAGCAGCATCCTCATCCCCTCAGGGCCGTGCAGGGAGCGTGTCTCTTCGAGCAGCAGTAAGGCTAGAGTAGCGTAGTCCTTTGGAAATAGCTCCTGCGCCTTCGCAGTCAGCGAGTAGACATAATATGGCCGTCCGACTTCGCCGCGCACTCTAGTTGCCTGTATAAACTCTTCTCGCAACAGGTGAGCAAGCTGCTCGCGCACCGCGGTCGTAGTCACGCCCATCGCACTCTCCAGCTCCTTGATAGAAGCCGATCCGGTCTGCTGTATATGTTTCAATACTTCCGCCCTGGGCGACCCATTCGACTGTTTGGGGTCTCGCATTCTGTTCCTCCATTCTCGCCACCTCACTGAGGCAGGCGCACTCTTGCAACTGTATATTACCACAAATCGATGCTCAAAGCCAATTAACACAGCTAAAACTGTGTTAATTGGGAATTAGGGATTAGGGGTTGGGGATTAGTGTAAAAGCAAGCCGTAGCAATCCCTAGTCCCTACCCAAAGGGCATATTTCTTGCTCTCCTAACACACAATACCTGGGGACCATAGGAGGTCATATAATGAGAGTCGAAAAAGATGTCACTATCAATGCACCTATTGAAAAGGTCTACGAGATGTGGACCGACTTCGAGAACTTCCCACGCTTCATGAAGCATGTCGAGTCGGTAAAGCGCACGGGCGCTGATACGCTCCACTGGAAAGCAAAGCTAGGGCCGATAGAGAAAGAATGGGACGCCGAGATTAAGGCGATGGTCCCCAACCGCACCGTCACCTGGTGCTCTACGTCGGGAGCTGAGAACGCTGGGGCTGTTACCCTCTCGCAGCGCGGCAACGTCACCGAGCTTCACGTCGTCATCGAATATGATCCCACCTGGATCGAGGCTATAGGTGATACTCTTACCCAGACTACATCACGCAACGTCGAAGAAGACCTCGAACGTTTCAAGCGCCTCGCGGAAGGCAATGACCCGAACAAAGCCGGTTCCAATGGTGGCCCCAAGATGGGACAGCACGGCTCCGAAAACAACAATCCCTTTTACGATAAAGATCGCAAATCATAACCGCATTTGTT
>JBBRVL010000426.1:0-3347 GCA_038246925.1 Chloroflexia bacterium | reverse complement strand
CTGGGGTCGGCGACGGCATACAGGATATCGGCCAGTATGTTGGCGCTGATGATGAGCGCTACATTGATGAGCAAGAAGCCCATTACCAGAGGTATGTCCAGTACATTCACGGCCTCAAAATAAAGCTTGCCCATACCAAAGTAGTTGAACACAGTCTCGGTGATGATTGCCCCACCGAAGAGGCCCGGAATAGTCAGGGTAATTATCGTAATCACCGGGATTAGCGCGTTACGCAGGGCATGCTTGAGGATGACGGCACGCTGCTGTAAGCCCTTGGCCCAGGCAGTTCGCACGTAGTCTTGCTTCAGCACTTCGAGCATAGATGAGCGCACGTAGCGTGACAAACCCGCGATCTGCAAGAATGACAGTACCGTTACCGGCAAAACGAGATGGTTGATGCGGTCAATTGTGCTACCTCCCGTGTCGCCGGTCGGTAGGTAGGGCAACCAGGTCCACCCTGTGTCATGTAACTGCCTCGGTATGATTGCCAGGAAGATTATCAGCATCAAGCCCATCCAGAATGATGGCATAGAGATACCGACGAAGGAGAACGCCGTTATCGAATAATCGAGCCGAGAATATTGCCGTACGGCTGAAATGATGCCGATAGGCAGAGCAATCAGGATGGCAAGCAGCAAGGCCGAGCCGGTGAGGGCCAGCGTATTGCCCATACGTGCTCCCATGAGCGTCATTACTGGCTTATCCAGGTCGATATTGACAGAGTTACCAAGCTCCCCGGTAAGCACCCCACTCCCCTTGATGCCGAACAGGTTTACCCCCATGGTCCTGGTGATAGGATTACCTGAAATATCATACGTAACAGTACTGGTCTTCTCCGGATCAAAAAGCCACGCGAAATAGTTGAGAGGATATGGTTTGTCCAGACCGTAGAGCTCGGTGTAGTAATCGACCAACTTCGGGTTAACCGGCCTTCCATTCACCGCTTCTGTTTTCAGCCGCTTGACCTGGTCTGCTGGTCCTCCAGGGGTAAGGATGAGAATAGAGTAGATCATAAATGTGGCTAGAAATAGCACAACGAAGCCCTGCAGCAATCTTCTCACGATAAATGTTGTCATTCTGTCTACCTCCAGTTAGTGTCATGGAAGCCGATAGTTTCGTACCGCCTATGAACAGAGAAAAAGCCGGGTTATATGCATTTTACTTAGAGCGCGTGAAACAGGTCCAATTTGGGATTTCCGTGGTCTTCTATTGGTTTGCCTTTAATACAACAGTAAACGGTATATGGTTCAGGAAAAATAGGCTGAGCTGACAAGAACTCATCTCAAAAATAGTACGATCAGAGGGAGGCGAACCCACTACACTTTGTCATTCTGAACGCAGTGAAGAATCCGTCTCTTAGGCACTGACTCCCCCGTAACGATTCTTCACTGCGTTCAGAATGACAATTCTCAGATTTATCTTTTCCTCCTAGTGAACACCATTCTTGAGATGGGTTCAAGTAACTCGCATTGGCTACGCCACGACGATCTTAGCTGAGCACCGAGAAATTTGATCGGCCCTGGCATGGAACTATTCTTGACCTATAATGGGGCGCTGACGGGTAGGGTTAGTTTGTACCGGGATAGCTTTTTTGTTTCCCAGACCGCGCTCGAAGGGGTGCAGGTAATTCGGGTCTTCAGATGCTGGAACTGCGTTCAAGTCCTCACCGTTCCTCTGCTCCAAAAGGAGGCTACGTTGCTCGTCCACCAGGCTAGGAGATATGTCACTGGACTCAGTGGAGGCAACTATTTGGGTCGGACCCTGGGACGTTACCAGATCTGTAGGGTAGCTAGAATTACTGCCGTCAACCGAAGTATTGGCGTGCAGGCTCGACACGAAAGGGTTGCTCACCAACATTTGCTTCATGCTCGGCCACATAGCAAACAGCATGAGGGCTGTTACAAGGCCGCTGGAGATGATACGTGACGTATCGCCGCGCCCGAAAGTATGGTATAGAGCTGTGAGGGCACGGCCAAGCTGCCCGATATTCCGTACTACTTTCTCCCTGATACGAGCCTCAGCCCGCTTCTGCTGTTCTTCTCTATGAAGGTGTACAGCACGCATTAGTCTGGGAAAGACACCGGAAGGTGGGGTCTCTTTGGCGTACTCAGATTGCAAAAAGGAGCGCATCTGGTGATCAAGCAAAATTTCCTCGGCAGGTGAGGCCCCCCGCCGCCTGCGAGCAATCTTGTCTATAAAATCTTGTAACCGTGTAAGAGGCATATATTGTCTGTATTTCGTGTTTATATTATGCTGGAAGATTATTAGGGTTTTAGAGAGAGATGGGGTGCATATAGTTATCTACGCGCATCCCATCTCTCTTTTGCCGGGCCATGAAGACCAGGCCTTGCTATCCCCTGAAGGGACACAGCGTACCGTGCCCCTTCAGATGGCTAGTCATAAAACTACTTGAACCACCACTGTGCGGCTCTGAAGGTCGACGGGACCGAGCTGTTGGTTTCTACGTGGTTCTGGAGAGCGTTGCTAACGATCTCGATGTTGGCACGCTGTACCAGAGGTACAACTACTACATCGTTGGCCAGGATTACCTGTGCCTTGGCAGAAGCCTCAGCAACTTCCTTCTGGCTCACGCTGGCGCCAAACTCGCCGTTGGCTGCATCCAGCTCGTGATTGCAGTACTGCTGGTTATTCACGCCTGCGAGGGTGTCCGGATTGAAGCGCTGGTCGCACGTCCAGCTCGAGTAGTCGCTGTCGACTTGGCCGACGTAGGCAAACTCGGCCAGCTTGGTAGTGCCGTTAGCGCGCGGGTCTGTGTTGTCACCGGCGAAGAAGACGTCTGCGCCGTAGTTCTTCGTAACGGCGTCCACACCGATAGCCTTGAGGTCAGCAGAGACCAGAGCCTGGATCTGCTGGCGGACGGCCTGGGTGGTGGTTGCATATTCGTAGCTCAGCTTGACGCCGCCCTTGGCGCGGATGTTGTCAGCACCCTTCACCCAGCCTGCGCCATCGAGTAGTGCGTTAGCGCTGGTCGGGTTGTAGTCGTTGTTGGGCAACTTGTACTTCGCGGCGAGATCGGGGAAGTTCTTGGCGAAGTCAGGGTTCTCCAGCGAATGGTAGGCGACAGGCGGAACGACTGAGTTCATCACGCCGGCTGTGCCCGCGTATACGACATCAGAGATGCGTTTGCGGTTGACGCCCTGCATGATAGCCTGGCGAACTGCCTTATCCTTGAATGGACCGTACTCGAAGTAGAAGTCCATGTGCTCCCAGGTTACCGACGGGCGACTTACTACCTTGTAGCCCGCGGCCTCTATGCCGGCCTTGTCGGCTGGCGGAGCGTTGAAGGCCTCGGAGAAGACTATGTCAAGTTCCTTCGTCTTAACCTG
>JBBRVL010000425.1:0-3352 GCA_038246925.1 Chloroflexia bacterium | reverse complement strand
TCGTGATGGCTGCGGGCGACCGTTCGGTGCCTACGAACGAAGCAATATTGCAGGGTATGACGCGTGCTGTGCAGTCGGCGAATGAGCGTATCTATAAAGCGAGAGACAACCGCCAGAACGACATGGGCACAACCCTGGTAGCGGTCCTTATCGCGGGCGGAAAGGCTTATGTATCTAATGTAGGCGATAGCCGCCTCTATATGTATAGCGCGCCACACCAGGAACCTCAGAGGTCGCCTCTCGACTCTACTCGCCCATTGCAAATGAGCACAACAGCAACTTTACCGGGAACGGGACCCCTGGCACAGCCACAACAGGCACAGGCCGAACCCTCGCAAACCACCGATGAACTAACAATAGGCACCGACGAACTTGAGCCTAGTGCAGCCGACTATTCGTTATCTCAGGTATCGGTGGACCATTCGCTGGTACACAGGCTTGTCGAGCTTGGACAGCTTGACGCGGAAGAGGCCAAGGTCCACCCTCACCGCAACTTTATCTATAGATCGCTTGGTGGCCCGCCTCCTATTGAGGTAGATACGTTCGTGCGATCTCTCCATCCGGGTGACCGTCTGCTTTTATGCTCGGATGGTCTCAACAGCATGATAGAAGATGAGGAGATAGAGCAGGTACTTGCGACAGAGAAAGACCCCCATGCCGCCTGCGAGCGCCTGATAGAACTCGCAAACGAGGCTGGGGGCCATGACAACATCACCACCCTGATTATCGATGTTCTCGATTACCTTCCGTCGCCCGAACACCCCTTCGCGCTAATCAACGCCTAAACCAATTACGAATTACGGATTACAAATTACGAATTTGTTGGCTTCCGTCTAATTCGTAATTTGTAATTCATAATTCATAATTCCCGAAGGGTCTAGCTTCGCCGGAAGATTACGGCTACGCGTCCAAAGTCTAGTCGAGCGCCGTCTTCTATCTTTTCGCGGGCGTGCGCCGGAAGACGCTGGCCGTCCAGCTTAGTGAAGTTCGTCGCCTGCAAGTCCTCCACGAAGTAATCATCTCCGATATGGAGCAGCCTCGCGTGGCGTCTCGAAACGCCGCCTTCTTCGCCGCCGTAAGGTGTAAGGTCAACATCGGGGAAGATACCGCTGCTGGGGTCTTCACGCCCCACAGAGATCTCTTCCTGTTCTGGCAGCGACAACTCGGCCCCAGTTGAAATAACGACCAAACGAGCAATCGCGGACGGTTCGCCTGCTACCGGCACAGCTGCTTCAGCAGGTACGGCAGGTGAGGTATCCTCCTGCGCCGGTTCCGCCTCCGGCTCGGCCGTCAGGGTTCCTGCTTCTGCCGCCGGCTCCACCATCGGAATGCTTCCCAGGCTATCGGCGCTCGACGCAGCATTACTTCCTGAGCTTTGTGCGTGCGCCTGGCTAATTGGAGTCGGAGCCATACCGGCACTTTCCTCTGTCTGAGTAGACGTACCGCCCGTCGTGGTTCCGGCTATGCCTTCTAGAAGTGATCTGAGGTTACCGAGGGACTGCCCATAGCCAACATAGTCACCTTTAGCCATTGCCTGCTGGGCCTCATCGAGCTGGGCTAGCGCCGTCGATGCCCACCCTGCGGAAGCGCCATCACCCGGTACGGCTGGTGTCCCCGAAGCTGCGGGCGATATATCAGGTGCGCTCATCGTAGAGTCCGCGACATCAGTGCCCGACATACCCCCGTCTGAGGATCCAATTTCGACAACGTCAGGCATAGGTTCTGCGCTCAGACCGCTCCCGTCACCGCTTGTCCCTACATCATCTGCCGAGGTTGTGGCGGCTACGGTGTCTTCAGTCAACGGCACGGCAGTATCATCTTGTTCGACGCCCCCCTCAGTTGGTCCTGTTGTCTCATTTGACACTGGCGTACTTAGTGGCTCAGGCTCTGTCTCGGTCCCACCTGACGGAGCGTTCTCCTGACGCGGGGTGACCACCATGCTGCTGATTGGCTGGATTACCTGGCCTTGAGCACTGCCCGTGCCTACATCAGTTGGCGGTGTGCTCCCTTCCTCTGCTGGTATGTTAGGTGAGTTTTCCGTGCCCTCTCCTTCCTGGAGTCGCGCCCCGCACTCGTCGCAGAAAACGTAGTCGGGTGGGTTTTCGTTGCCACAATTAGGACATCTCATGCGTTCGTTCCCTCCTAAAATGCTTTCATCTGAACCAAAGTCAGAAACAGGGCCATCGGGCTAGCGTATTATCTTCAAAGCCTCCAGGGCCAGTATACCTACCCATGCCACCGCGCCCACCTCGGCGGCAAGAAAGAGCACGGAAAGTACCCAGCCAAGCGCCTTGCGTATCCATGATGGGTGCGCAACCACGCGCACATCTATCTGCTCCTCGCCGCCTGAGCTTTTCACTACGAGGCGACCTGTGTTGAGTTTTATGGCCGGTACGAGCATCTTGACGTGCATAGCCCAGAGCCACATCAGCCCTTCGGAGAGCAGTAGCGCCAGGACAATCGCTCCAAGAGCGAGCCACACCAGCCTGCCGAATGAGCTTGCCGCCAGGAATAAGACCCAGAACCAGCAGCCGACAAGCGGAAGCATTCTGCGAAACCGTGTCCATATAATAGCGAATAGGTTCGGTACTTGCAACTCTACACGTCCGAAAGAGAGTGCGGGCTTCTTTACTTTCACTTCCAATGTTACTGAGTTACCCTGGAAATGGCGTGGATTGTATGCTATCCAGGGGTGGGTAGCTATTATCGAGCCTTTAACATGCCCCTGGCCGGAGCTGAGTAGCGATATTTTGCGAGCAGGTTTACTGTTCCACTTTGCCTCTCCCAAGTCTACCAGCCTGTCCGATACGACGAGCGAGGAAGTTGTGCGGGCAGGCTGTTGGGCCGTTGAGGAGGGAGACGTGGCAACGGGCGGTCTCATGGCCGAGGTAGGTGCCATGATGTCACTTGTGTGTGCGATGCTACTTGCTCTTTCGGTAGGAGCCGAAGCAGTAGAAAGCGAAGGCTGGGGTGGGGCATGAGCGGCAGCGGGGGGCGGAATAAATACGGGCGTTGCCACAGGCGCGGGTGCGGGCGTGGTTGACGCAGTCGGTTGTCTCCTCCTAGATTGCCTGGGTTGGGCAGGAGATGCGGTAGGAACGACCTCGACGGGAGGCTGAACCTGTACAACAGCCTTGTTATCCATGCGGCCCATATCGGGCAGAGTGATACCCAAAGCATAAGCAAAGTCGCGCATCGAGGCAAAACGAGCGGCCGGATCAAGACTCAAAGCTCGCTGAAGGCCGCTTTCTAGCCTTGTCGATAGCCCCGCATTATACCGGCGCACCGGAAGCCAATTGAACGGGCTGAGGCTGGGGTCGTGCTCCGTTGATACGTGGTGCAAAGTCGCGGC
>JBBRVL010000424.1:0-3395 GCA_038246925.1 Chloroflexia bacterium | reverse complement strand
CTCAAGGGCTATTTTGCCCTTGAACTCTGCCGAGTAGGTTTTGCGCTGTGTTGTCATGTGCCTTTTCTCCTTTTGGTTGGCCCATTTTATCACAGCCTTTTCTACCTTAACCTCTGGTCCGAATTTACGGGAGTATTATAAGCCTCCTTGTTTCGGATAGTGCTTTGGTAGGCTTCTATCTTACAACAAAGGGCTTGCGGGTCCCTTTACCCGTGTTCACCTCCTTTCATTTTGTACAAAGTCGAGCTTAGAGACTGTCTGATTATAATGGTTGTCAATAGTTTGGGTGGTTTTACATACACATTTGCCAGAACCTTGTACAATATAGATATTGACCTCACTGACCGCGTGATGGTCGCCGCCCTGCGCGATAAGATAGTGGAGTTCAGGCGGATGATGGAGATAGAGGTCTAGTCCCACACCGCCAAGCACAAAAAAGGGAGACGCCGTTTGATGCGTCTCCCTTCCACGTTTCGACGGAATTATTACTTTATCGCGTATGTCACGGTCACATCGACCCTGATCTCCTGCTGGCCGGGGTTGATCGGCGGCGCGGCAGATGCAAGCGCGCGGTCGGCACCCGCAGCCATAGACTGGTCCATTATCACAGGTGGTACGTTGGCACCGGCGTCCTCAATAACCAAGGGCGCGCCGAGGGCAACACCACCGAGGGAGGCAAGCTCCTGGGCCTTGGCTTTCGCGTCGTTCATCGCCTGCTCGCGGGCCTGCTTCATCACGGCCGTCGGGTCGGAGAAGCTGAAGCTGAGGCCATAGACACTGTTCGCACCCGACTTCACCAGGTCGTCAATCAGCTTACCCGCTTTGGAGATGTCACGTATCTTCACGTTCATGATGTTGGTTACACGGAAGCCGATTACTTCTGGGGGCTGGTTGTCCCGATAGTTCATGACCGGCTCGACATTATACTGCGCCGTCGAGATGTCCTTCTCGGCTATGCCCGCTGCCTTGAGCTGGTTCATTATCGCATCGGCCTTAGTTGCGGCCTCAGATTGGGCGCTGTCCAGAGAGCTGTTCTGGATCTGCACGCCTACCTGCAAATTGACCATGTCGGGCTTGGCGGATACAACGCCGCTACCCCTGACCGAGATATGAGCCTGCTCCAGGATAGGTGCCATAGATACTGCTCCTGATGGGCTGTAGCTCTCCTTTGAGATAGGCGCCACGCCCGACGAAATGCCGCTGCTCGATGGTGCCGAGCCTACGTTAGGTGAAGTCACCGGGCTGGTCCCCACAGCGGCGCTGCTCTGTCCCCTTGGCATGAGCCATACAACTGTAAATGCCCCAAGCAAGAGCAGTACCGCCGCCGCTCCGCTGAGGGCTACCATCATCCTGTTCTTTCGAGTTTCCATAGTAAGTGCCTCCTAGTTAGTATGCGACCTCGCCTGATTAGACAAAGCCGCGAGCTTCTCTAGTTATAGGACGATTATATCACTGAGAATGTTCCCAAGCTTTACGAATTCATGAGCCAGATTGCTGAATTATGCCAAAAAGGTGCTATCGAGCGCATAATGGCACTCTATCTCAGCGCAGCATCGTCCTCTTCGATCTTGCGGCTGTTGCGCTGCTGGTATGCGCGAACCTTTTCGGCCATCGAAGGGTCAACCAGAGCGAGCATCTTGGCCGCAGCGATGGCCGCCGCCTCAGGCTCCAGCACTACCACAGCGCCCAGGCCCGACGGCATACGCAAAGATGACAGTATGTCCATCCCACCGAACCTGTCGGAGTAAGGTGGGCAGGCGATAACCGGAGAAGTTACATTAGCGTCCACCACCCCTGAGAGGGCGTTGGAGCGGCCTGCCACCGTGACATATACGAGGACATGCCCGTTCTTCTCGTAATTACTCAGCATATTCAGCAGGAAAGCCGTAGCCTTGTGGGCAGAAGCAATACGAATCTCGCTTCTGACGCCAAGTTCATCCAGCGTCTTGACGATAGCACGAGCGTGCTCAAGATCGGCCTTCGAGCCGAGAATGATGGGGACCAGACTTTCAGCCACAGTTATCTCCTCAGATACGGCACAGGCTAGTCAGAACTGACGCCTGAGCTTTGCGCGACGCTCCTCCGCTGCTCACGTCGCAGCAAGATAGGAGCACCTATAGCGACGGCCAGCAAGCAAAGTCCGCCCGCCACCAGCGGAGTTGACAATTGCCCGAAGCGGTCAGCGACAAGCCCGAATAGGACCGGCCCAACCGTATAGCCAATAGACCCGGCCAGATTGAAGCCGCCCATAGCTACCCCGCGCTGACCTGGACCCGCGTAATCGCCCACCATTGCTATCGAAGGCGGGTATAGTACAGCGCCACTGATACCACCTATCGCCATCACAAGGTAGAGCGGTTCGAGCGGCACCCGGCCAACGAGCATAATCATCAACCCGTAGATAGTTGTGCCTACCAGGATCGGCAAGACCCTGCCGAAGCGGTCTGATAGCATCCCGCCCAATGGGGAGAGGAGGGCAAAGCAGATGAGGAATATCCCCAGGTAGCTTCCTCTGCCTGCGGGTTTCAGCCCGTATACCTCCGCCGCGAGGATAGAGAACTGGCTCACAAAAAAGCCGACCGTAAGCCTGTCGAGGAATGTAAAAGCGTAAGGGATAGCCAAGCGGGGGTGCTGCCGGAAGACGAGCATCGAAGCTCGAAACGACCGCGAAGCCTCTACCGTTTTCGGCTCTCTGACTGCGAGGGTCACGAGCAGAGCCACGACCGAGAGCAAGGCCGCGCCGGTCCAGAATGGGTATGCATACGACACCCTGGCCAGTATGCCGCCCAAGAGGACCCCTGTAGCGTTGCCGAGCAGCATACCCAATGTAAAGACTCCCAACGCCATTCCACGCTTACTCGCGGGAGCCGTATCGAGCGCGATAGTCATCAGCATCGACACGGTGGCTATGCTGAAAGCGCCTTCGACGAAGCGGGCCGCATAAAGCAGCCAGAGATCCCCGATGAACGGCATCACGAAGAACATTATTGCCTGACCTGTAAGGCCCATCAACAGGAACGGCTTGCGCTTTCCGTTGCGGTCAGACAACCCACCCCACAGGAAGGCGAAAGGTATGTAAGCCGCGAAGTGGGCCGACACGAACAGCCCCTTGGCCGTATTCGCAAGGTCGAGATCGGCCCCGCCACCCGGCAGAAGACGTCCGACGAACTCCTGCACCTGCACTACCGGCAGGGTGAGCGTGAGCATCGCCACGAACATCGAAGTTGCCAGCAGCAGGAGTTGGCGCGTATTTACTTTATTTTCTATGGTGCCCGGAACAGTTGTCTGCATAATTGCCTTCTGGATGTGAGATTGTTCTCCTCAATATATCAGGTAGGGGTACATGCATCAATGTACACCAGACTAACATTCAATTAACAAATACGCTGGGCAGG
>JBBRVL010000423.1:0-3403 GCA_038246925.1 Chloroflexia bacterium | reverse complement strand
GTAAATTGGGTAAACAAAGAAGGAGCGCGATATCATGAAGAAGAGCATTCTAACACACAACTCCAACCGGCGTAATACGTCTAGCTTAATCACCCTCTTGCTTATATTAGGCTCACTAATGATGGCCATTGTCAGTATGCCCTCACGAGCGGACTCGGCGTTTGGAGTTACAGAAGACCATGATGCACCTGTCACAGACCCTGTCGAAGTAGTGAACGGTGACAACAACTACTTCCTGAAGGTGAACCTGCGCGACTCCAGGGTGCATATGCGCGCTGCCCTCGCCAATAACGACAGCGGCGGCTTGCAGTCCATGGCTAATATCAAGAGCCGCTTCGAGGGTCAGGGCTACATGCACTGGGCCATAGTCAACGCCGACCTCTTCAGCGGGAACTGCCCAGGGGGAGTGAACTGCGGCCAGGGTCTTACCTACATAGACGGCAACCGCAAAGACAACTGGTCTGCATACGGCAATACCTGGATGGTCAGGGGCAATATCGGCTTCGACTCCTCGCGCAACCCCCAAATCAGCGTTGGCGATGGCCAGTCACGCAGGCACATGACGGTAGCGGGCGGGCCGCGCACCCTCCTGGGCGGCGGCAACCCGACGTGCAACGCCCAGTACGATTCCGGCACCGGCAAGACCTTCTTCCCAGAATCCGGCGAGTACTTCGACGGCGACGTGCGCTACTGGTGTACTGACACCCGCCCTATCACGATGGTGGGGCACAGTTCGGATGGCGCTTACCTCTACATCGGCATCTCTCAAGGTGGCAAGACCGTCGTCCAACTCACTCAGTGGCTGAAGGACCGAGGCGCGAACGAGACCCTGCGCTTCGATAGCGGCGGCTCGACCGGTATGTACTTCGACGGGCAGTTCATCGGCGGCAGCACATCGCGGGCAATCGCCGACGCTCTAGCGGTGACCGTAGACAATGGGCCTGACCCCGCAACCCCTACCCCAGGTCCGTCGCCGTGCAACCCCGACAGCGACCAGGTAACGCTATTTGCCGACACTGGCTACGGTGGAAACTGCGTAACCCTGGGCATAGGGGATTACCCTAGTCCCGACCGCTTCGGCAGCGTCGGCAACGATAACGCCGAGTCGATAAAGGTAAGCAGTAGCGTACAGGCCCTGCTGTACAGGGACAATGACTACCAGGGTGGGCCGGATACCATCACGGGTGACGACGGCAACCTGGGTGACAACCCGGTAGGCGCTAACAACCTCTCCTCGATGAAGGTCCAGGGTAGGCAGTGCAACCCCAATGCTGACCAGATAGCCCTCTATGCCAACACGGGCTACGGCGGCGCGTGCGTGGTCCTGGGGGTGGGCGATTACCCCAATCCAGGCACGCTTGGCCCTGTTGGCAACGACAACGCCGAGTCGATCAAGGTGGGCGGCAATGTGCAAGGTATCCTGTACGAGCACGACAATTACGGCGGGCGCTCCGAGACCTTCATGGGAGACGACGACAACCTGGGCAACAACAACATCGGCGCCAACTCTGTCTCCTCCGCGAGAGTGCAACAGCGCGCCCCGGCGCCTACCGCCACCTCTGTTCCCGTGCCCACAAGCACGCCTGCGAGCACTCCTGCGAGCACCCCTATTGCCTGCTCCATCCAGTTCAGCGATGTGCAACCCGACAACACTTTCTACTCCTACGTGCAGTGCCTGGCATGCCGTGGCATACTGGGTGGGTACTCAGATGGTAGCTTCCGGCCTAATGTGCAGATTACGCGGGGCCAGATCTCGAAGATAGTCTCCAATGCTGCCGGTTTCAACGACACTCCCGCCGGGCAGACTTTCGAGGATGTGCCTGCCTCAAATACCTTTTACCTCTACATTGAGAGGATAGCGTCTCATGGGGTCATCAGCGGCTACCAATGCGGTAGCGCTGGCGAGCCATGCGGTGCCGGAAACAGACCCTACTTCCGGCCCAATAACAACGCTACTCGTGGGCAAATCTCGAAGATAGTCTCTAACGCAGCAGGGTACAACGGCACTCCCACCGGGCAGTCCTTTGAAGATGTGTCGCCGTCAAATCCTTTCTACCTCTGGATAGAACGGCTCTCCTCCCAAGGAGTCATGGGGGGCTACTCTTGCGGTGGCGTCGGTGAGCCGTGTGGGGCTGGTAACAAACCCTACTTCCGCCCAGGCAACAACGCTACGAGGGGTCAGTTGAGCAAGATAGTATCCAATAGCTTCTACCCAGGTTGCCAAACCCCATGAGCGAAAATTAGGCACGTACAAAGCCAACTATAGGATGCGGGATGCAAGCCAACTGAAACGAAGGAACGAAGGGTACGGGGGAAATAAGGCAAACAAAAATCGGGGACCCTATACAGGGGAATGTCTGCTTCAGAGCGTCCAGTGATGGATAGCTGGGGGCAGGCCACCTGATTATTATATATTCTAGGACACTACAGTTTGTTTGTCAAGCCGAGATTACTCTCCTCTTATGAAGGCTGCCTCCTGACCTATCGTGCCTACAGACATGCTGAACGCGCGTTCTCCAATGCGCTTGTAGCCAACACCTTCCAAGAACTGAGGCCATGCTCCTTTATCTTCTTCGTAAATGGGTTCAAAAGAAGGAGTCACTATATGCTCTACCTGATGAGGCAGATGTCCCAGTAAGAAAGCCTCGAAACCTAACCATAAGGTTTTCAGCGTCTCGTCAGTATGTGGATCTTCCATTCGAAACTGGTCTTCAAGAAAGGCTTCCCAGAGGACAAGAGTGCGCTCTTGTGGATAGCTCCGGGCTTGGCACTGCCCTACCTCTCGCTGACGCATACCCACCCAATTGGAAGAAGCTACTTCGCCCATTGCCCCCTGCTGTGTAGGCTGGGGATATAAGCCGACAGTAATTCTAAAGTCCCATTCCGGGATATAGGGCTTTGCAAGGACATAAATACGAATGCCGCTATTTGCGTGAAGAGGCACAATCTCGTCTACCTCGCCGGCACGATGATAAAACTCCTACGAAATATGAGCTTTCAATCGAATGGCAGTCTGCGCATCAAAGAAGAGACCTCCCTCACCAAGGGCTTCATCAAATTGCCAGAAGGGTTGCTCTGGCTTCTCCTGGTTGTCCTGATTGTCCTGATTGTGACTATATGTGTCGTGCTCTCCTATAGGTAAAATACGAAACTGATAACACTGTATCAAGGTTCCAATGTTAGCAGAAACAGATGGCCATTTCAACTTTATAATAGTTTTAACGTGCGAAAGTTAACTGATTCTGGTGATGCGCGAACACAAACGCTCTGCTATTATCAAGGCGACTGATTTGAGTATGTAGTCTTACTGGAAGGATGTCGCCCTATGTTAAACACCGATCAAATCCTCGACTTCTCCCACTTGCGCTTAGATGATGGCCCGCGCCTCGAACCTCGTCTCGCC
>JBBRVL010000422.1:0-3414 GCA_038246925.1 Chloroflexia bacterium | reverse complement strand
TGGCGTCGGTGAATATTCATTCTCGCCGTGGAAGGTCGCAATATCAGGGTTCGCTAAAGGCTTTTCCTTCAAGGTCGTCCAGCCCTTCGAGGGGAGGCCAGTTGTTCTCGATGATACTAGCTACTTCATACCTTGCCGTACAGGTGAAGAAGCACAGTATCTTTGCGATATGCTAAACTCGGATGCCGCGAAGCAATTTCTTTCCAGTTTTGTCTTCTGGGACGCAAAACGCCCTATAACAATCGAGATACTGCGGCGCCTTGATCTTTTCCTGCTTGCCAGTGAGTTAGGGTCAGAAGAAGCCTGCCTGAGATTATCAGCCTACTCTCACCAAGATGCTGTTGGTAATCTTTCTCGCGCGGTGCAAGGGTCGCTCTTTTAGCGCCTGTCTATCCTTACCAGCTATCGTGCCTGATCTGGTATCTCCCCCGCGTACCCAGGGTAAGCAGACCTGTCGGGCATGGTGTAGTGGGGGTCGCCGAGGATGTGGCGCTTGACGCTGGCGTACTCGGCGGGGGGAAGCTTCTGCTCCAGGTAGGTCAGCATAGCGTAGGCGATTTTCTCGGCGGTCTGCAAGTCCATGCCTGCGGAAGTGTAGATGGTCCTGATTAGCTCGCTCAACATTGGGGCTTTTCCTCCGGGGTGTGGTTTTTGTGGGCTGGTGCGCTGTAACAATAACACAAGGGCGGCCTGCGGCGCAATATTAGCATCGGAGCTAAATTTCCATCGCCATTAGCTGAAAGGCCAGGCGGTAAGACGACGCAGCGTGGGATTGAGATTTTCCTCTTCATAATCGAGGTGAACAATGAGGTGTTCGGCCAGACCAGTCAGGGCAGCCGCAAGCTCAACTCTGGCCCCTTCATCGCTGACGATGCGCTTGGCTGTAGCCTCAACCCGGTCGAGATAACCCGCAATCACTAAATGGTCGGCTTCCAGTTTGTCAATCACCCCACGCAGCGCCGGATTCAAGCGGCGCAGTCCGGGAAACACATGTGCGTCCTCGCCTCCGTGATGGCTATGCACCAGGTTGCAATAGCGTAAGCAGCCTGTGCGAAGAGTCCAGACAATGTTGGTCGCCGAAAGTTGCCGGAGCTCTGCCTACAACTCCTGAAGAGTTGCACCACTTACGACCATTTCTGTGACGGCGCGAATCGCTGCAAGATTCTCGCGTATGATGCTATGTACGTAGGCCAACTCTTCCACCATCGCCTCACCTTGTGGATTTGTTGTGCCTTCTTCCAGCAGTTTCATAGGTTATCGTTACTTGGGTCTTATGCTAGTTATTTTGGGGTAAAACGTCATCGAACTACCGAAATAACCCTGTTTGGATCGCTTTGGGGTAGGGATCGTGCAAATTGAACGCTTGCAATCATCTGACGGGGTCTGTTTTTAGCCTGAGTTTGCCATTGCGAAGCTGTTCTGACTGCCCTTTCCGTAAGCCTACGCACAAAAATAACTAGCATAAGACCCTACTTAGTAGTATTAATTTCATTACTGTCACGAGCGCGTTCACTCCACACGAACTAGAAACGTCTGTAATCATGAAATCCTTGTGGAAATCGCAGATTTCCACAAGGATTTCATGATTGTTACTAAGGCTGGGGTGTGGGTGTGCCCAGTACGGCTTGCAGCGCGTCGAGGTCGGCTTTCATCGCGTCTATCTCGCGGCCATAGGTGGCCCAATCGCTCGTCTTGAGGGCAGCCTGGGCGAGGTCGTAGTGATCACTGGCCGCCTGCGCCAGGTCGGACGCGCTCCTGTTGCCTGTGGTGGTTGGTCGTGGCACTGCTGTCTGCCCGGCTACAGGTGTTTGCCCAGGTCCAGGCGTGGGAGTTGTGCCGGGCGGGGTGACGGGCGTGCCCTCTATCTGCCCCGGTTTCAGCTTGAAGGCGACGGCCAGAGCATCAGCGAGGTTGTCGCCCATGCCGACGCTATTGCCCGTCGCGACAATCACCTTCTTCAACTCAGGGAACTTGCTCGCGGTCGCCTGGAGGAAGAGGGGCTGCACGTACAGGATGGAGTTGGCGATGGGTATCGTCAGGAGGTTGCCGCGCCTCACGGTAGAGCCGCTTTGCCCCCACAGCGTCAACTGCCCGGATATAGTCGGGTCCTGGTTGATACGAGCCTCGATTTGCTTGGGGCCGTACACCACCTGCTGCTTCGGATACCTTATCACCTCCACCTTCCCGTAATTCTCCCCATCGCTACGGGCCGCCATCCAGGCTATCATGTTGTCACGGCTCACGGGGGTGAAGGGGAGTATCAACGCGAATTCGCTCTGGGTGTTGCCGGGGAGGGCCATGTTGACGTAGTAGGCCTCAAGCGGCTCCGAGCCTTCACTCTGCACGCCCTGGGGCACGCTCCACAGGTCTTCCTTCGCATAGAAAACCTCCGGGCGGGTCATGTGGAATGTGGCGTACATCCGCGCCTGGACGTTGAGCAGGTCTTCGGGGTAGCGCAGGTGGCTCCGCAGGTCGGCGGTCATCTGCGATATGTCTTTAAAGAGGGCGGGGAAGATGCCCTGATACGCCTGCACGAGCGGATCGGTCGGGTCAATGATGTAGAAAGTAGCAGCCCCGCTGTAGGCGTCTATCACCACCTTGACCGAGTTGCGTATGTAGTTGATGTCCTTGTTGAATGGCGTCGAATATGGATAGAGGTCGGTGGTGGTATATGCGTCCTGTATCCAGTAGAGCTTGCCCTCGGAAATTACGAGGTAGGGGTCGGCATCGTACTTCAGGAACGGTACGAGCAGTTGCACCGCATCTTGTATATTGCGGTGGAAGAGGACCCGTGTGCCCTCCGAGAAGTCGTCGTTCAGCAGGATTTTGCCGTCGCCGAAGCGTATGGCAAAGAGTACCTTAGTAAAGAAGTCGGAGATGGGCACGCCGCCTTGACCTGCGTAACGGGTCTCTTTGTTCTCCTCACCCCCGGTGCCGCTGGCAGGGTAGTCGAACTCGGCACGCTTACTATTGACGAAGACGTAGTCCGCATCGGTCGCCTTCTCGCCGTAGTAAATCTCTGGGCGGGTTATCTTGAACTCCGCTATGTCTGTCTTAGGCGGCAGGTCTTTGACCAGGAGGTTGGGCAGGCCCTCGCCGACGATCTCATTTACGGGAGAGACGACCGCGCCATAACCGTGCGTGTAATAGAAGTGCTGGTTCTGCCAGGTGCGCGACTGCTCGCCTATCTCGCTGGAGGCAAGCTCTCGGGCCGACAGCATAACCTGTTGCTGCTTCCCACCGATAGTGTAGCGGTCTATATCCACCTGGCTAAAAGAGTAATACTGCCTTATCTCCTGCAACTGCGCGTAGGTGTCGAGGAGGGGGCGGTAGTCCCACAGGCGGATGTTGCTCACTGTAGCCTGGTCGGAGGCAAGCTGGGCCTGCGTGACCGACTCGACGGCGGGCACTTCG
>JBBRVL010000421.1:0-3418 GCA_038246925.1 Chloroflexia bacterium | reverse complement strand
TGTCGCATTAAAAATCGGAACGTGCTGTAGGGGCAGGCCCCCGTGCCTGCCCTTGTTGGCGACGGTCAGGGCAGGCACGGGGGCCTGCCCCTACGGAATCTTTATGCGACACTATTGTGGCGTGCCATACCCCTACGTCGTGTTACCCCGATCTTTCCGGCACGCGAACAGGGCATGGCGCGCCATGCCCCTACGAGCCTTACTGAGACTTGAACCAACTTATCAGGTCATCCTTTGTGCGAGTCTTGAACTCTTCTTGCTGGTCGAGGATTTCGAGGGCGCGGGCGTAGCTCTTCTCGGCGAGACCGTTCAGGGTCTTGTCGTAGAACTCCACTATGTCGGCTCGCTTGGAGGCGGGCAGATCACCCGTCGCTTCTACCAGGAAGTTGGTCCACATGTCGCCCAGGCTGCGTAGGGGGACCCAGTTCTTCTTGAGGTAATCCCAGGCCTCTTCCTGAGAGTGTGTGTGGCCTAGCATGGTACTCAGGATAGGGCCGCGAGACTCCTGGGGCAGCACTTTATCGTCTAGCAGCTTGAAGACCTTCTTTACCAGCTCAGGCTTGCGGAAATTGGGGAGGCTGTTGAGATAGCGGTTGGTCTCCTGGGGCGAGACACCTGCCTCCCGCCTATCCTCGTAGGTCTTGACGTACTTCTCGAAGCGATCCTTGTCGCCAAACTGCGCCGCCGCCGATACGAACGTGCCTGCCAGGTTGCCATCGACCGAATGGGAGTCCTCCGCCTCTTTGTCTGCCCATTCGGTCGCTTTCTTGATGGCGCTCTCGTCCTGCGCGAGAGTTACCATCGCATCGATCAGCGCGGCTCTGCTCTGGGCGTTGTTCTGCGTCTCCTCTTCCTTCGGCTCATAACCGAGCCTATCAAGCTTTGCCTGGAAGACATCTTTGACATGGCTGCGGAACTTTCTGAGCGCATCTTCGTCCCCGGCACTCTCCAGCAACTCCTCTATACCATGCAGCCGTCCGACCACCGATCTCAAGACGCTGTATTCGTCAATCATCGAGATGGCGGCGAGCACATCTAGAACGCCGGTTATCTTGTTCGTGCCGTTGCGCACAAGCGCCCACTGGTCGCTTAACAGCCCCATCTGCTCAAGAGGGGTCAATTTATCCAGGTTTGCGAGCACGCCCTTCAGGATCGAGGCGTCAGGATTCTGGCGATAGAAGCCTATCTCGTCCGAGTTGGCGTAGCACCACTTGATGCTGCCTGCTACTTCGAGCTTGACCGTGCCGTCACGCTCCGCGAGGAGGCTACGTGTCTGGTGGACACCTTTGTCGTCTTCATAGCGGACAACCAAAGGCATATGCCATAACTGGCCCCTTTCACCGGAGGCAGTGGGGCTGGAGAAGAAACGCTGCTGGCTTACGTTCAAAATAGCACCATCAAGAGAGAGCTTCAGGACGGGATAACCTTCCTGGTTGACCCAACTTTCCATGATGTCGGTCACAGGCTGGCCTGCGGCCTTCTGGAGATGCCGCCACAGGTCTGCGCCCGCCGCGTTGCTCTCGCTAAACTCCTTCATGTAGGTACGCAGGCCGCTGCGAAACGCCTCTTCACCCAGGAAGTTCTCGAGCATACGCATGACCGCGCACCCTTTTTCGTAGGTAATGTTATCGAAAAGCTCGGCTATCTCGGCGGCAGTTTCGACGTGACTGTAGATCGGGTGGGTACTCTCAAGAGCGTCTGAAACAAGGGCGCTATTCTTACCGGCCTGGAAGTCGTTCCAGAGCTTGTAGTCGGGATTGAGGGCATTGACCGCCTTGTATGATACCCATTCGGCGAACGACTCGTTGAGCCACAAATCGTCCCACCACTTCATCGTGACAAGGTTGCCGAACCACATATGGGCAAACTCGTGGGCTACCACGTGAGCTATCACCTTCTCGGCTTGCCAGGAAGCGGTTTGGGGGTTCATCAGCAAATACTGCTGGCGGAATAGGACGAGGCCGCTGTTCTCCATCGCGCCTGCGGCAAAGCCGGGCACGGCGGCCTGGTCATATTTGTCGAAGTGGTAAGGCACGCCGAAATAGTCCTCGAACCAGGGTAGGAGGCGCTTTGTATAGTCGTGGGCAAACTGCCCCATTTGCTCCTTGCCGGTCATCGACCACACGCGGATGGGAGTGCCGTTTACTACTTCCTCCGGTGTGCCCGACACGTCGCCTATGACGAGGGCCACCAGGTAAGATGACATCGGCCTGGAAGCAGCAAATTCCCACGTCTTCGACTTGCCATCGTCGCCATCGGTGGTGGAGACTAGAGGCCCATTCGCCAACACGGTAGCGTCGGGAGCGGTAGTTACTTTCCAGGCGAACTGGGCTTTGAAGGTCGGCTCATCGAAGCATGGGAAGATGGCGCGGGCGTCGGTCTCTTCGCACTGGGTGCAAAGACACTTCTCCGGCCCATCCTGCGCGAGGTATAGCCCTTCCAGTCCCGTGGCTATCTTCCCCTCGAAGGTGAGGTTGAGTGTGGCTTGTCCCACCGGGATTGTCTCCTCGAACTCGATAGCGACCATCTCGCTCTCTTTGTTCGGCTCAACTTTGCCTTTCAACTCCTTACCATCCAGAGTGAGGCGCGCGTCCGTGATCTCAAGCTCGCGGGCATGAAGCTCGATTGCCTCACATGCCTCGTTGATGTCGAGTTGGATAGCGACCTTGCCGCCGAACTCCTCACGCCCCAACCGGGCATCGATATCGATGTCGTAGCGCCTGGGGAGGGCATGAGTGGGCAGCCTGTATGCTTTAGGGTTCATCTGGTGGGGTTCTCCTGACTATATTTATTCACCGCAAGGATTCAGAAGGGTACGGAAGTCTCGCGGTGTGGGGTTAACGCTCTATTATATAGCATGGAATAAAGAGGTGGAATATCAGTCTCACGATGGATTTACGGAAGCGTCGGACGTCAGCAAAATAGAGGAAGAATAGAGAGAACTAACAGAGGCATAAGTGAATATGGAACTTATCGGACCTATTTGTCGTTTTAGTATGAAGGTTAACATCCATAAGGGAGGTACGCCATGCATGCATCTGTTCATTTCCGACCCTCGGCCCACTTGAGTATCACTATTGTCCTGGCAGTTCTGGGAATATGGGCGGTTGGTTGTAACCAGTCCATGCAGCCACCCTCGGCCAATGTGCCCATCACCCCTACTGTGCCTGCCACTGTTGAGACTGTTACCGCTGTTGCGGATATTGCGCCTCCTATACAGACAGGCGTGGCCTACTGGCAAACACCATCTCCAAGACCAACCGACTCGCCGCCCACCCTGACCGCCAGCGCCTCGATGACCGTGATCCCGGGGCCGACCGATGTGCCTGGGCTAGAGGAAACGATAGTCGCCCGGGCCACAGCCTCTCCCTACCCAACAGCCGAGCAGCCTGTCATACAAGAGGGCGAGCCATATATC
>JBBRVL010000420.1:0-3428 GCA_038246925.1 Chloroflexia bacterium | reverse complement strand
GTACAGGAGGCGAGCGCCGCTGAGAGATTGTTCCAGAAGGGTTGGCATTGTTAGGTTAGGGGTTGGGGATTAGGGATTAGAAGCAAGGCGTACTAACCCCTAAATCCCTACTTGATCGGTCCTTCGCCAACTAGCTCGTCCAGGCGATCTATCATGCCGGTCATTACACCGAAAGCACGCTTTACCGGCTCAGGAGTGCTCATATCTATTCCGGCAAGCTTGAGAGCTTCCAGGGGATAGAGCGAGTCGCCTGATTTGAGGAAGTTGAGGTAGCTCTCGGCGCTGCCCTGGTTGCCCTTCAGGATGCCGTCGGCCAGGGCGTTGGCGGCTGAGATGCCTGTGGCGTACTGGAAGACGTAGAAATTGCCGAACAGGTGGGGGAACTGCGCCCAGGTTATGCCTACACGGGCTTCATCTATCGTTACGCTCGGCCCGTATGCCTCCCGGAATAGCTCGGTCAGCTTGGCCGACATACCGTCGGCTGTGAGGCCTTCCCCACGCTCGGCTTTCTCGTGGCAATCAAGCTCGAAGCGGGCTAGGGTCGGCATTATGAAGAAGTAGCGGTGGAAGTTGCTCATCGCCTCGGCCAGTACCTCTAGCTCGAAGTCAGGGTCTTTCTCGGTCTTGAGCAGGTGGGCGCGTACCATCGCCTGGTTGAAGTTGGACGCGGTCTCGGCCACAAACATCGAATAGAAGCTATAAACGGGGGGCTGGTTCGCCCAGGAGAAGTAGGAGTGCATCGAGTGGCCAAGCTCGTGGGCCAGGGTGCTCATCTCCTCAAGGGAGTCGTTGTAGTTGAGCATGAGGAAGGGGTGAGTGCCGTGGGTGCCGAACGAGAACGCCCCACTTCCCTTGCCCTGGTTCGGGTATATGTCTACCCAGCGCTCATCGTACAGGCCGCGCTTCAGAGCGGTGGCGTACTCGTCACCGAGGGGCGACATGCCCGCGCATATCTTTTCCATTGCCTCAGAATATTGAAGATTTCGCTGGCTGCGGATGATAGGGACATCGATGTCGTAACCGTGCAGGCTGTCGACCCCTAGGGCGCGGCGCTTGATCTCCCAGAAGCGGTGCCACACAGGTAGCTGGCTATTGAACGTGTCAAGGAGGCTGTTGTATACCTCAACCGGGATGTTGTTCTCGGCCAGCGCCGCTTCTAGGGAGCTTTCATATTTGCGTGCACGTGCATAGAAGACGTCACGCTTGACCCCCCCTGCCAGGCTGGCGGCGAACGTGTTCTTCATGCCGATGTAGCCGTCGGCGTATGCTTCCCACGCGGCTTTACGTACCGCTCGATCCTGGCTGCGAATATGTGACCAGACGTTGCCCTGCTGTATTTCTACATCGTTGCCCTCTTCGTCTTTTATGGTGGCAAACTTGAGGTCGGCATCTTCGAGAGCGGTTCGGATCGTGCCTGGGGTTGAGGCGAGGTCCTGTACTTCGGCCATCAGCTCCTCCACCTCGCCAGAGCGCACGTGGTCACGCCTTTTACTGAGCTTATCGAGGTAGTGGCGGTAGATTTCTAGGCCAGGCTCCTCGTTCACCATCTTATCAAGCTGGTCCGGCGCGATGGCGAGCAATTCAGGCTCGAAGTAGGCGAGCGCCCCTCCCGCCCTGGCGTACAAGCCCTGCGCCTGCTGGGTACGAGCCTGAGCCTCCTGGTCGCCCACGTCACCCGTCGATTGCATGCCCGCATAAACGTATATACGCGACACCCTTGCCACGTACTCGTCACGCGTGGTAAGGGCTTCAAGCAGGGTAGCCGGTGATTCGACCAGCCTGCCCTGGAAGCGGCCCAGCCCCTCAAGCTCGCTCTTCGCCTCTTCGTAGGCTTTGTCCCAGTCGGCGTCGGTTGGATAGACGCTCGTTATATCCCACGTATGCCCTACAGGGACTTCGCTTCTTTTCGGTAAGGTCTTTGCCAATTCAGTTCCTCTCTTTGCTTTTCATATTAGCTTTTCTATTCCTGGATAGGACTGGTACGCAGCGAACCCAACATCCATTGTCATTCTGAACGAAGTGAAGAATCCGTCTCCTCGGCTCACATTCCCAGTACGGATTCTTCACTTCGTTCAGAATGACAATGGGAAGAGATAGTCTACCTATTAGCAGATAAGCGAGGAGACTCGTTCTTTATATTGTTCACAATGACAAGATACAGACGATTCTCCTATTTTTCACCTCTGTCTGCACAAGCAAAGGGACACAGCAACGCCATGCCCTATTGCTTACTCTCATCTCTAGCTTCGTTCGTTGGCGAGCTTGACGGCTATCTGGGCGGCTTCATCGAGGGTGGCGGCTGCCGGGAGGTTGGCGGCTTCGAGTATCTTGCGGCCTTCCTCGGCGTTGGTGCCTGCCAGGCGTACCACCATCGGCACATCGGGCTTCATCTGCGATAGCACTTTTACTATGCCGTTGGCGACCCCGTCACCACGCGTGATGCCGCCGAAGATGTTGAACATGACCGACTTTACGTTGGGGTCGCTCAGGATGATGCGGAGGGCTGCCTCTACTTTGTCTTCGCGTGCGCCGCCGCCGATGTCGAGGAAGTTGGCAGGGGTGCCGCCGTACTCCTTGATCGTGTCCATCGTCGCCATCGCCAGGCCCGCGCCGTTCACCATGCAGCCTATCGTGCCGTCTAGCTTGACGAAGGAGATACCTGCTGCGCGTGCCTCACGCTCCGATTCTTCTTCCTCGGCGGGATCGCGCAGCTCCTCTGCCCACTTTTGCTTGAACATGGCATTGTCGTCCAACTCCATCTTGGCATCGAGGGCCATCAGGCGGTCTTCACCTGTTATGGCAAGGGGATTTATCTCCACAAGGGAAGCGTTATGGTCGATCAGCACCTTTACCAGCCCCTTGGCGATGCGCGAGACCTCCTCGACGTGGTCGCCAAGCTTCATCTTGTAGGCAAGCTCGCGGGCCTGGTAGTCGAGCAGGCCCATGCGCGGGTCGACGGAGATTTTGATGATGGCGTCGGGGTTGTCGTGGGCGACCTGCTCGATCTCCACGCCGCCCTCGGCGCTGCCCATGACGATTATCGACTTGCTGGCGCGGTCTACGGTGGCTCCCAGGTAGTATTCCTTTTTGATGTCGGCGGCATCGGCCACAAGCACGCGCTTGACCTCTTCACCTTTGGGGTTCTGCTCGTTCTTGAGGACTTTGCCGAGGATATCTTCGGCGTTCTTGCGGGCAGCTTCCACATCCTTAGAATATTTGACGCCTCCTGCCTTGCCGCGCCCACCCATCATAACCTGGGCCTTGATCATCACGGGCTTGCCTATGCGACGCGCTATGTTCTCGGCCTCCTGGGGCGTCTCGGCTGTCTGGCCTTCGTTGACGGGCACGCCATATTTGGAGAGTATCTCTTTGGCCTGGTATTCGTGGAGTTTCATTCTCGACCCCATTGTGTGAGTTTTCTGTGCCGG
>JBBRVL010000419.1:0-3439 GCA_038246925.1 Chloroflexia bacterium | reverse complement strand
TGTAGCCGATCTTACAGGCGCAAAGGATGTACTACGCAGACTCAGTCTTCTAACCGTCGATACAGTTCTGAGTAAAACCGAATCACAAACTTACGCTGCAAACGGTCCGGTTCTACCCCCCGGCAGCAGCCTGCGTGAAGCGCTCGGTATCCTGTTGAGCAGCAAGGCCAACCAGATTACCATAGCCGACAGTCAGGGCAAAGTGCATGGGGTAATAAGTATGGACACCATCAAACGCGCTACCATGATGTGATAACACGGCAGCTAAATGTAGCGTGTCGCAAATGGCATATAGTTGGCGAACCCACCATCCGTTGTCATTCTTCGCTTCGCTCAGAATCACTACGGGGGAGTCACTGCTAAAGAGACTGATTCTTCACTTCGTTCAGAATGACAAGGGATGGTGCATCAGGCACGAGATTCTGGACGTGGCGAAGGATCACAAGGATTAGTTGGTTCCTATTGCCTGGAAAGATATATTATTGAGAAATAATCAGCATGAGCGACCTGGTCTTCACACAATACCTGTTCGACAACTTTGATATAGTGTGGCCGCGCGTGCTGGAGCACCTTACTATAGTCGGCATATCATTGGCTATCGCGCTGCTCATCTCGATGCCTGTGGGTCTATTCCTCAGCCGGAAGCAGTCAATCGCTACTCCTGTGCTTGGCGTGCTGGGAGTTATATATACAATCCCAAGTTTCGCCCTCTTCGCTTTCCTGGTGCCGATCACAGGCATCGGGCCACAGCCAGCGATCATCGCGCTGGTGGCGTATTCTCTGGTGGTGCTGGTGCGCAATACCATGGTCGGCTTCAACGGCGTCGATCCTTCGGTGATAGAGGCGGCGCGGGGCATGGGTATGAGCGGACGGCAGCAGTTGTGGCGTATAGAAGTGCCCCTTGCGCTTCCTGTAATTGTTGCAGGGATGCGCATCGCCACCCTCTCGACCATCGGCCTGGCGACGATTGCCGCCTGGATAGGAGCGGGCGGGTTGGGGCAACTGCTCAAGGACGGCATCAACAATCCATCGAAGCTGTATGCCGGAGTGATAGCGGTGGGTGTGATGGCTATGGGGGCCGATCTGCTTTTTCGTTTGCTTGAAAGAGGGGTTGCGGTGAAAGGGACGAAGCGCTCGGCACGCATGGCTGCACTCCCTGCTATCCCCAAAGAGGCCTGATGGATACCATTCAGAAGGCGCTCGACTATGCGCTCAATCCGAGCAACGACTTCCTAAAGCAGGCGCTCACCCACCTAAGCCTGAGCGCCATCGCCCTCCTCCTAGGAGCCTTTATTGGAATACCTCTCGGTATCTGGATCAGCCGGTATGGGGCGTTGGCGAGGGTAATCGTCAATGCGGTCGGCATAGTGCGTGTACTGCCGAGTATAGCGGTGCTCTTCCTACTGCTACCTTCGCAAGGCATAGGCTTTCGCCCGGCGGTTATTGCCCTTACCCTCCTGGCTATACCACCGCTCTTGATAAATACAGATGCAGGCATGAGGGGTGTAGATAAAGCAGCTATAGAAGCTGGCCGCGGGCTTGGGATGTCGGCTTGGGGGCTGCTCCGCACCGTACAATTGCCCCTCGCTATGCCGGTGATGCTGGCCGGGCTGCGAATCGCTGCGGTCGAGGTGGTGGCGAGTGCTACGCTGGCTACCCTCATAGGGGGCGGAGGGCTGGGGGACTTTATCTCAACCGGGCTGGCGCTCGGCCAGTCCAGGTATTACATATTGCTGGTGGGCGCTATCCCGGTTGCCCTCATAGCGCTCTTCACGGAACTCGGCCTCGGTTATCTACAAAGGACTGTGGCTGCCCGCCAGCATAGTGCATAGAAGCATCGATTACCCAAGAAGAGCAACTTGCCTTATGCTCATAGTGTCAATAAGGAACACCCCTGCTACTTCCGGCGGAGGTGTTCCTTATTGACATGCGTTCTTACTTGACGCGCTTGATGATATGGTAACCAAACGGGCTTTTCTGTGGATCATAGTCGGCAATCCCTATCTCACCGACCTTCAAGGCGAAGCCAATGTCACCGAAAGCCGCCACCATGCCGCTGCGCGGGTACTCGTTACTCGACTGAGGAGTAACCCCATTGTTAACCAGGTTGTATATGCCGGGTGCGGAATCGTCTGTGAATTCCGCTATCAGCTTATCATAATCTTCGCCTGCTTTTACCCTGGCAAGAACATCGTAAGCCAGAGTCTTGGCCTGTTCCTGGGTGCGCGGAGCGGCCTTGGGAGGAGCGTTCCCGCCGAACCCCACCGCCTCCTTGAAGCCTATCAAGATATGCTGGACGGTAATGCGGTCGTTCGGGGTGGGCGTGTTGGGCATACTTGTTTCTCCTCCGCAAGCGACAAGTGTCGCGGCTGATAAAATGAGCACCATGTTGCTCAAGAATAACCTTTTCAAATATTTCCTCCTGACTGGTTCACCTGAAATAAAAGGCGCACATAACGCCCACGGTTAAGTCTACCATTCGGCGGCTGTACTGTCTAGTAAGAATATCCAGGGGAACAAATATGGGTCGGTAATTGTTATACTGGAAGTAGGAGGGTTAATTATGAAGCGTTTGGGAAGCGTAATTCTGATTTTTCTACTGCTTGGACTCTGGCAGGCGGCAACACCCAGGGGCGCGTATGCCTGCTCTTGCGCTCAACCGCCCGAGCCGAGGGATGCGCTGGAGCAGGCGACGAGTGTGTTCAGTGGTTTAGTGGTCGATATAACCACCGAAGACACATCGGATGGCTTTACGCGTCGAGCGGTGACGTTCGACATAATCTCATCATGGAAAGGCACCGACCAGGCGCGGACCGTGGTCCGCACAGGCATGGACAGCGCGGATTGCGGGTTCAACTTCGAAGTGGGCCAGCGCTACCTCGTATATACCTCCGGCGATACGGCCAACCCCAATACGGGCATCTGTGACCGCACGAAGCTGCTTAGAGTGTCAGGCGAAGACATAGCCAAGCTAGGCCCAGGTAAGCCCCCGGTGGCGAAACCCGCAGTGCAGCCGACCGTGCAGCCGACCGTGGTAAAGGGCGAACAGGCCAGCATCATCCCTTACGTGGTTCCTGCTCTCGCCGTCGTGGTGATCTTAGTGGTGCTGTTCCTGGTGATGTTCCGCAGGAAGAGCGCTTAGTACTACAGCGACACTTAGAGGGGATTAGGAAAACCATTGGACAGCTGGCTGCCTGCTACTCCTGCGAACTCTGCGATTCCCTTTGCGTTTCCTCGGCTAACCACGTCCAACTCGTGAGAACGGTCGGCCTTGACCGCCGCGCACGGCCTCTACTATACTAGTGCATAATCAAGCAGATAGTTGTGCAAGATGATCAAGCATCTCACAATCGAAGTAGGCACACACTCGGCTCTCAAGCTCATGAGCAGTGAGAGTGCTGGTGGGTTCGACGATAGCCCGTTTGCCGTGTATCCACTT
>JBBRVL010000418.1:0-3470 GCA_038246925.1 Chloroflexia bacterium | reverse complement strand
TTCTGGTCCTTCGACACAGCATGGCGAACGCTTCAAGGCTACGAGGCAACTAACCAACTTCGCAAAGGGCGCAAGGGGGAGGTAAGGGGAACAACCAAGGGAGACATCAGGAGCCAGGTTCGGTTCGTGTAGACAGCCTTCCGCGGTGAGACTCTCCGCTCGATGTTGAACCAGGCCTGGGCATTCGGTACCATAGGTGACATAGCTATGTATGCTGGCTTTGGCCTCATGTTTGCGGCGCTGCTTGTCGCCGGGTCACTTGCGTTCGAGCTCTTTGTTGCACCAAAACGGGCGTCAGCACCGGTAGGAGCAAGGACCTTGGCACCGAACGCCGCATGATCTCGTAATACTAGATAAAAGCTAGAAATGGGAGCGGCCAGCACTCGATGTAGCTGACCGCTCCTCCTTTAACGGCACCTCTACGAAAGGGAAGCGTCAGAAATGAGACCACGGGTTGGCGGTGACTGTGATTATCAAGTATCCTTACCCAGACCTGACCATCTCTCAGCAAGGAATACCAATGAATTGCCCTCATTGCTCGTCCTCAACAACCACTCCTCTTTCCAGGAAAACTTCTTTAGGTTACAAGGTTTTCGGTTGTGGAGCTTGCCAGCGTATTTTCTACGAACAGGCACTCCGTTCAATCATCTTCTGTTCCCAACGGACATTGTCCTGCTGGTAGTCCTTTGGCGCCTCAGATACAAGTTGAGCCTTCGCGACCTGGCAGAGATGTTCCTGGTGCGCGGCTTTGAATTCACCAAGGAAGCTCTATGAGGTCTATGCAGTACGCGACTGGGAAGAGCGATTTGCCCCACTCATCACACAGCAATTACGCTCCACACGCAGGGGCAAGGCAAGGCGCTCCTGGTATTGCGACGAGACTTATGTGTTATGTGCGTGTCAGCGGCAAGTGGTGCTACCTGTACCGGGTAATCAATCGAGATGGCAACCTGGTCGATTCGATGCTCTCGGAGCACCGCGATATGGCCTCCGCCACGCGCTTCTTCACTGGGGCCAAAGACATTGTAGGACATAAGCCGGCGCGGGTAACCACCGACGGGCATGACTCCTACCCACGAGCCATACGTAGGGTACTGGGGCGCAAAGTAGAGCACCGGACGAACCGGTACTTGAACAATCGGGTGGAGCAAGACCACCGAGGCATCAAGCAGAGATACTACCCAATGAGAGGGTTCGGCAACTTTAAGTCGGCATCACGGTTCTGCCAGGCGTTTGACGAACAGTGAGACTATTTCAGATGCCGTACGAGACCGAAGCAAACGGTGCCTCTGTCTGCACAGCGCCGTCTATTCCGGCAGCGATTTGGTACTCTGCAATACCTGCTGATGGCAGCCTAACGACCCGCAATTGCTGCGGCCGAGCCATAGTTAAAACACTCAAAGGGTGACATGGGAGATTGCGCGCTCTGAGTTCTGACGCTTCCGCCAGGAATAGCTTCAACGCCAGGCGTTGCGCTGAGTTCTGACACTTCCCGCTCAAGTTCTTGCAACACAGCCTTATATATGGGATAATGGGATAGCACAAAGCAGCCTGCGTCTGCCCCACTTTTTGCACGGCACTATCTTCGGCGGGTTGGTGGCACTGGCGGCCTCTATCGTTGTACCTGCAATACATATTGTGCCCCCTCCCCAGGACCAGCCTACATCGCAAAAGGCCACGCCAACGGCGATGTGCATCCTCTTCGGTTGGGTAACAGCGCGGGTCTTTCATGCTATATCGGACGACGAGCGAAACTAAGGGAGCAAACAAAATGCCAGACCTAGACAAGCAGAGCGACGGCGACGAACAACAGCGCGAACACAAAGGCGGGCGGCCCGACGACCTCGCGGCGGACGAAGCGCAAGGCAGTGGGGCAGGCGGTACGATAAAAGGTAGCCAGTTCGTAGGGAACCCCGGCAATTCGGGTGCGGGCGGCAGCGTCGGCCGCGGCGGGAAGGGCGGCGGCAGCCAGGGTGGAAAAGGGCAGGGCGACCTCAACGGCGGGTAGGCCCTTTCGCTTGGAAGTGTCAGAAGTGAGAGCACGCCGTTTCCCCTGTGGCGGAGGCTGCCCTCCCTCACGCCGCGACCCTGGCGCTGGTTACTTCCAGCGTCCTGCAGGTGGTGACGGTAATAGAGGTCGAGCCGCACGAGACCTGCTGGGTCGAGCACGACCCCTCTAAAACGCAAGAGACGCCTGAATCCGGCTATGCGCACGCCGCGAACGAGGCAGAACTCCAGGATGCGAGAGAATACCTCGCATCGGTCCAGCGCCGGGTCGCCACGGAGGGGCTGGAAATAGAGTGCGAGG
Source organism: Chloroflexia bacterium (assembly GCA_038246925.1). Taxonomy (GTDB): domain Bacteria; phylum Chloroflexota; class Chloroflexia; order QHBQ01; family JADMIH01; genus JADMIH01. Next base: position 1,162 of record JBBRVL010000418.1, on the reverse strand, counting down.
TGTTGGAAGGGGACCCTGCCGCGTCGCTGGTTCGACATGCAGAGTGCGACCCCGCAATCACGATGATCGCCATGACAACCCACGGTCAGAGCGGGCCGGGACGTTGGCCTCTGGGCGGCATCACCGAGAGAGTACTATCCTCCACGGACAAGCCCCTCCTCCTTGTGCACCCTGAAGGGGGGATCTGGATCCCGCCGGCGTGTTCGTACCACGTTATTGTGGTGCCGCTGGACGGCTCCCTGCTGGCCGAGGGCGCGCTCGATCGGGCCCGGACCCTTGCCCGCTGCACGGGAGCGGCCATGCTGCTGGTGTCGGTGGTGTCCTCGCCTGACGATATGGGCCTCTTGCCAAGCGGTGTGCACTTACCGGTGAGCATGCCTGCCTGGCAGGCCGAGGTAGAAGACATCTCCTGTTACCTGCAGCGCACCGCCCGCGCAATGTGCAAGCAAGCGCCCGGGCTCGCAGTGCAAATACAAGTCGTTGCGGGCCACCCCGCCGACGCGATCATCGACATGAGCAATCGGACGCAAGCCGACCTGATAGTGATGTCAACCCACGGCAAAGCCAGCCAACACAGCAAGGATGGCAAGGGCGGCAAGGGCGGCAAGGGTGGGCAGGCGCACTCCTGGCTGGGGAGCGTGGCCTTGAAAGTAGTGCAGGGTGCGCGCTCGCCCGTGCTGCTGTTGAGGTCAAAGGAGCTAAACGACCTCAGCCAATGGGTCCAAGGCGCTGCTCGCCAGCCTGGTCGGCTAATCAGATGAGGCAGGCGGCCTGCCTCATCTCTTGCAGTGCTGCGCTGCAAAGATGGAGGGTATTCCATTGCAAACGTTCGACTGCTAACATTCGACAAAGAGCAAATGGAAGTGTCAGAATTGGCGGCAGCACTTGGCGGCAGAGCATTCATAGGGTATCCTTACACGGATCGACTAGTTCCTGGTTACGGAGTGCCTGTGAATTGCCCCTATTGTACGTCCAGCAAGACAAGCCAATTGGCCGAGAAAACGTCTCTTGGTTACAAGATTTTCCGATGCTCGCAGTGCAAGCGCAAATTCAACGAGCGAACAGGCACTGTTTACAACCACCTGCAGTTCCCCACCGATATCGTGCTCTTGGTTGTCTTGTGGCGAGTCCGGTACAAGCTCAGCCTGCGCGACCTGGCTGA
>JBBRVL010000417.1:0-3484 GCA_038246925.1 Chloroflexia bacterium | reverse complement strand
ACAAGTTACTCTGCAATAATCTAAACGTTCCCACAATTTTCTAGGAGAATAGAGATGGATAAGATACAGATCCCAGTCAAAGATTGGATGACCACCCCACTACGCAGCATTGATCCGACCACCCCGGTGGGAGACGCTTACAATATCATGATGAAGCATGGCATCCGCCGCTTGCCCGTGCTCAAAGGGGAGGAGTTGGTAGGTATAGTAACCCTGGGTGACCTGCGCGAAGCGCGGCCCTCGCCTGCCACCAGCCTCAGCATATACGAACTGAATTACCTCCTGGGCAAACTGACGGTCGACGAAGTAATGACCCACCACCCATATACAGTCACACCAACCATGGGCATTGAGAAGGCAGCGCGCATTATGATGGAGCGCAAGGTGAGCGGCCTGCCTGTCATAGATGAGCACAACAAGCCGATTGGCATTATCACCGAGTCCGATATTTTCCGCATGCTGATTGACCAGTGGAATTACTTCACACAACAGCACGTCGATCCCGGCCTGGTGGCTTCCCTCTTCGCTCATGAGATGGCGAAGTAACGTGACTATGAAGGAGAACCAGATGAATGTTGTATTATCCTCAAACGAACATGGAGAGGCGGACCTGTATGACGGCCAATGCCTGGAAATGCCCAATCTTTACGCGTCGGGCGAGCCGCTCTCTCGGCCTTTCACGTTCCATTCTCCTGTCACTTATCGCCAGCCCGGCGCGCCTGGCCAAAGCCTGCCTTTACTATCGTCCGAATCTTCTTTGACGAGGCATGAGCATCAGCAGGGAGCGGTGGAGTTTCCGAGGCAGTTCCAGGACAAGATAACTACAGCCGAGGAGGCCCTCAAGGTGGTGGCTTCGGGCGACCGCGTCTATATCGGAGGCGGGTGCGGAGAGCCGCTTGAGCTGGCGCAAAGCCTGATTCTTCGCAAGGATGAGCTACATCACGTCGAGATAATTCATGTGCTCACAGCAGGCCATGCGGCTTATGCGGAACCGGGAATGGAAGAAGCCTTCCACGTCAATTCTCTTTTCATCGGGCCGAACATACGAGGCGCGGTCCAGTCAGGCCGGGCCGACTTCACACCGGTCTTCCTACACGAGATACCGAGGCTCTTCCGGGAGGGCTACCTGCCTATAGATGTGGCGCTTATCTCGGTGTCACCGCCCGATGAGCACGGCTATTGCAGCTACGGCGTCGAGATCGGTGTCACCAAGCCCGCAGTAGAGAGCGCCCGCATCGTGATCGCAGAGATCAACCCCAACATGCCTCGCACCTGGGGCCAGTCATTCATCCACCTGAGCCAGATCACCCACTGCGTGCCCGTCAACTACCCCCTGCCGCAGATGCCCCGGAGCAGCCCTACCCCAATCTATAAAGAGATAGGCAACTACATCGCAGAGCTTATAGACGACGGGGATACGTTGCAGCTAGGCATCGGCTCCATCCCGGACGCGGTACTCGGCGTTCTGGGAAGCAAGCGCGACCTCGGTATACACAGCGAGATGTTCTCGGATGGGATTATAGACCTGGTGCAACAGGGAGTAGTCACCGGTAGGCGCAAGAACTTCTTGCCCGGCAAGATCGTTGCTGCCTTCATGCTCGGTACCGAGCGCCTTTACAGGTTCGTGCACGACAACCCTATGGTAGAGATGCGCCCGGTTGATTTCACCAACGACCCTTTCACGATCAGCCGCAATGACAACATGGTCGCTATCAACTCAGCGTTGCAGGTGGACCTCACCGGGCAGGTATGCGCCGACTCCATTGGCTGCAAGTTCTACAGTGGCGTAGGGGGGCAAGCCGACTTCATACGCGGGGCCGCTCACTCCAGGGGTGGTAAGCCTATCATTGCCTTGCCTGCGACCGCGCTCAACGGCAGCGTATCGAGAATTGTTGCCACCTTGGATCTGGGCGCAGGCGTCACAACTAGCCGCAACGACGTGCATTACGTGGTAACTGAGTATGGCGTGGCTCAACTCTACGGCAAGAGTGTACGCCGGCGCGCAGAAGAGCTAATTAAGATAGCTCACCCTGACTTTCGAGCCGATCTGACAGCGGCGGCACAAGGCCGATGCCTGCTCTAGCTGCCAATGGGATGGCGTCGGAGCATAGGCCATGCGCGAAGAAATGGGGGTAGAAGGCCATGATAACCAAAGATGTATACATAGAGACAGTGAAGCGCCAGCTAGCGAGCTGGGATGGCGAGATAGAGCACCTGGACGCGAAGGCTGACATCATACTTCTACAACTTGAAGACAGGTACTACACTCTGCTCCGTACCCTGCGGGGGAAGGAAAAGGATATACAGACCGGTTTACAGCAACTCAAGGCCGCGGACGAAGCCGACTGGCAGTTGTTGAGACCTATACTTGATGGAGCCTCAAACGAAATGCAGCTTGCACTGAGCACAGCTGAGCAGGAACTAGCGGCATCTGACCTCGCGCCCGTGCCGCATTGACGTGCCCCTTAGAGGGTAAGAGAGGAGTAAAACAATGAACAGGCAGATTTTAGTACCACTGGACGGTTCAGCCCTGGCCGAAGCAGTTTTGCCCCAGGTCACTACGCTAGCCCGCTCAATGTCAGGATCGCTTACGCTGGTGCGTGTAGTACCAGACATTGCGTTAGCCCGCCCATTGGATGGAGCTTTCCCAACTACACCTGATATGTGGGAGGGATATGAGAGGGAGCCTGAACTGGCCCGAGAATATCTTACTAACGTGGCCGAGCGGCTACGTGCTGAAAAGTTGGTGGTAGAAACGGTGGTGCTGGAAGGCGATCCAGCGCGCTCTATAGTGCACTACGCCGATGGACACCCACATGTAAAGCTGATTGCCATGTCCACACATGCACGGACCGGCCTCGGACGCCTGGTGCTTGGCAGCGTCGCTGAACAGATCTTGCACGACTCGCCGGTTCCGCTCATGTTGATCCACCTCGCTGGTGGCGAAGAGTTGCCACAAAGCCCTGGCGCTACGCCTGTGCATAAGATCCTGGTACCGCTCGATGGCTCGGCTTTCGCCGAACAGTCATTGGAGCAGGCCAAATCGCTGGCAGTTGATCTGGGTGCGAGCCTAGTCTTACTTACCGTGCTAGCGACGGAATACGACTTAGTGATAGTTGAAGGAGGTATCACACAAGATCGCCTACTCGGATCCTTGGAGAGCGACGACGACTGGGCCGTCGGGTACCTGGGCGACTTGGCCCGACGTCTCAGGCTAGAGCACCTGGTAGTAGAGACTCGCACCACATGCGGTGATCCAGCCGAGGAGATACTGAAAGCTGCGGCAAGATCAGATGCTGACATGGTTGTCATGTCCACTCATGGAAGGAGTGGCCTTCCGCGCCTGTGGCTGGGTAGCGTCGCAATGAGGGTCGCGCAAGGCTCCGGGCACCCTGTAGTGCTTGTACGCTCGAAAGAGCGTGTGAGTGTGCGCGAGCAGAACACTGTTCCTAACGGCCTGGAACTCAAGGCGTTGTAGCTCCTT
>JBBRVL010000416.1:0-3485 GCA_038246925.1 Chloroflexia bacterium | reverse complement strand
GCCCACCAACACATCGACCCGGACGGCAACACCATCACCGACCATAGACATTGAGAACTGTGTAATGCCGTTCACAGATGTAAACCAGTTCAACCCGTTCTACATCTACATCAAGTGTCTCTACTGCCGAGGCATCATCTCTGGCTACAATACAGGCTGCCCCACAGGTAACCCTTGCTTCAAGCCTTACAACGACATTACCAGAGGCCAGATAGCCAAGATAGTCTCCAACTCCGCAGGCTTCTCTGAGCCAGTATCGGGACAGCGCTACACTGACGTTCCACCTTCCCATACCTTCTATGTATGGATCATGCGTCTCACCTTGCGGGGGCACATGAGTGGGTACAACGATCCTGTGAACTGTGCGGGACTGGGCATACCATGCTTCAGGCCAGAGCAGCCAGCCACAAGAGGTCAGCTATCGAAGATAGTCTCTAATGCGGCAGGGTTTGCAGAACCACCTGTAGGCCAGGCATTCACAGACGTACCACCTTCCAACACCTTCTACGCCTTTATCCAGAGGCTGTCGAGGCGAGGAGTAATCAGTGGGTACGATTGTGGAACAGGCTTTATCAACCCATGCACATTGCTCGTGGAGGCGTGCGACGCTCAGAACCGCCCGTACTTCCGACCATGCTCCAACGTAACGAGGGGACAAGCATCCAAGATCGTATCTAACACCTTCTTCCCTCTCAACTGCCAGCCTGGTTTGCCAGAGATACGCGAGTAACCGGCTACGACTAACCGAGTAACTAAGTTTGTAGCAGCAGAGGGTGAGTAGGTAAGTAGGTAAGTAGGTAACTAACCACTAACCACTAACCACTAATCAACCTCACCCTCTGCCTAGTAAGCAAAAAGCCGCAAGGCCTATGCTAAAGAATAGATAGGAAGAAGGAAGACCTCTCGGTCTTCCTTCTTCTTTTTGCATCTATTAATCTATAACCTATAATTCCCAATGCTCCTCCAGGTTGCCAAAGTTGCCTATCTCCTATACAATTCCTAAACAGTGCTTGAAAACAGTAAGCAATAATCGCCTCCTATAGGGCGAGTACCGCATAGTGCGGATTAAAGCCAGGATGATGCGCAACGAGGAGGTTGTACATGCAGGACACCGCGACAGTTGGTGGAAAACAAATAGAAGTTAAGATAGCAGGCGCGAAGCACAACCTAACCGCCGCCGCGCTTTACGAAGAGGCTGTTAGCAATAACGAGGCCCATCTAGCCAGCACAGGTCCTCTGGTCGTGAGCACAGGCCAGTACACTGGACGCTCGCCTAAAGATAAGTTCGTGGTGGAAGAAGAGTCGAGCATCGACAAAATATGGTGGGGGAGTGTCAATAAGCCTATTAGCGAAGAAAAGTTCAACGCGCTCAGAGATAGGATGCTTCAGTATCTCGAAGAGAAAGAGCTATATGTACAAGACCTCTACGTTGGGGCCGACCCGGAGTACCGCCTGTCGGTGCGCATCTGCACAGAAACTGCCTGGGCCAATCTCTTCGCACGCAACCTCTTTATCCGCCCAGGCCAGGAAGAGCTTGCCGGGTTCCAGGCTGATTTCACCGTTATTAATGTGCCATCTTTCAAGGCAGACCCTGCGACCGATGGCACCCACTCAGACGTATTCGTCCTGCTCAACTTGGGCCAAAAGTTAGTGCTCATCGGCGGCACCAGATACGCGGGCGAGATCAAGAAGTCGATGTTCACCGTCATGAACTATATACTGCCGATGCGCGATGTAATGCCGATGCATTGCTCGGCGAATATCGGGCCGGGCGGCGACAGCGCTCTCTTCTTCGGACTGTCAGGCACAGGCAAGACTACCCTATCCGCCGACAAGACCCGCACGCTCATAGGTGATGACGAGACCGGCTGGAGTGATCACGGCGTCTTCAACTTCGAGGGCGGCTGCTACGCCAAAGTGATAAAGCTATCACAAACGGCAGAGCCTGACATCTGGAACGCATCGCACAGATTTGGAACTATCCTCGAAAATGTAGTGATGGACCCCGATACACGAGAGCTTGACCTTGATAGTGACAAGCTGACCGAGAATACAAGGTCCGCCTATCCTATCTACTTCATCCCGAACGCTTCTCCTACAGGAACAGGCGGACACCCCAGGAATATCATGATGCTCACCGCCGACGCCTTCGGTGTGATGCCTCCTATCGCCAAGCTGACGCCGGAGCAGGCGATGTACTACTTCCTGAGCGGCTATACTGCCAAGCTGGCAGGCACCGAGCGTGGAGTTACCAAGCCTGAGCCGGAGTTCAGCGCCTGCTTCGGGTCGCCCTTTCTGCCGCTGCCCCCGATGACTTATGCCCGCCAACTCGGCGAGAAGATACGTCAGCACGGCTCGCACGTATGGCTGGTAAACACGGGCTGGACGGGTGGGCCATTCGGCACGGGCAAGCGCATGAGTATTGCCTATACAAGGGCGATGGTCAATGCGGCCCTGAACGGTTCGCTCGCGCAAGTACAGATGAAGCCCGACCCCACATTCGGCTTCCATGTGCCCACAAGTTGTCCAGGCGTCCCCAATGAAGTGCTGTGGCCTCGGAACACATGGGTTGACAAAAACGCCTATGACGCAGCCGCACACGATCTAGCCCAACGCTTCCATGAAAACTTCAAGAAGTTCGCCGACCAGGTAACAGATGAAGTGAGAGGTGCTGGGCCAAAGGTCTAGCCCCACTGTCCAACATCAAGAAGGGAGAAGGGACGCTGAGAAGGTCGTCCCTTTTCGTTACCTGGATGATATAATCGGGCCATGTGGTACGTATGGCTTGGCGCGGGGTGTTTGCTGGTAGGGGGCATTGCGCTTCTGGCATGGTCGGCGAAGCTCAGACGCGAGAGCGGCCTGCCCCGAGGAGATGTGACTCACTCCGATATGGATGAGGAGAGAAGGGGCACTCCGCTCATTTCGCACAGGTATGGCTTGACTGGCACGCCAGACTACATAGTAGATACACCCGATGGGCCGGTGCCCGTAGAGGTCAAGCCATCGAGAACTGACACCGAGCCTAGAGAGTCACACCTGCTGCAGGTGCTCGCATATTGCCTGCTCGTAGAAGAACAAGATGGCAAGCGCCCACCATACGGGCTGTTGCGCTACAGTACAGAAACGTTCAGGGTAGACTACAACAATCAGACGAAGCAACACATCATCTCTGTCATAGAAGAGATGCGCGAGGCCGCGAAGCAGCATGAGGTACATCGCAGTCATGACGTGCCAGCAAAGTGCCGCATGTGCTCCTACCGCACTATCTGCGACGAAGCGCTTCAGTAGGCGCGTGCAATAGGGCGGACACACGGGTCATCGACTCCAACTAATTCGCCTCCCCATCCCCGCCCGGCGAATAAATTCGCGGTCTGTTCACGAGCGAAGTCCGCCAGCGCGGACTACACTACCCGGACCCAGCCGCGCAGGCGGACGTTGGTGGTATATATCCCGTGGGTTTTTCTGCCGGGCGTTGCCAGCGCGGT
>JBBRVL010000415.1:0-3503 GCA_038246925.1 Chloroflexia bacterium | reverse complement strand
GAAACCGCCTCATCAACATATTTGCGATGCAAGTCCTCCATGCCGAGGCAGAGGTGGGACGCTACCGTGCGCTCGTCCAGATCGAGGACGGCAGCGATATCGACGTTGCGCAAGCCGCCGAAGAACTTGAGGGTGATAATCTCCTGCCTGCGCGGAGAGAGTGTGCCCACCAGATGGCGTAGATGGGCGGACTGCTCTTCCCGTAGCAAAGCTTCCTCAGGCAGCAGTGTTCGTGCCTGGAGGCCGGGCACGTCATCTAACGACACCGGCTCGGCCCGGTTCCGGTGGCTGCGATGATAATCGCTCACCAGGTTGTGGGCGATACGAAAGAGCCAGGCAGCGAAAGAGCCTTCACCTCGCCCGTGGAACCGGCTGCTCTTGATCCCCCGAACTACCCTGAGGAACGTCTCGGCAACCAGGTCTTCGCTGTCCTGCTGTCTGCCCACGCGATGAAAGATATATGCATAAAGTCGCTGGACGTAACGGTTATAAAGGCACTCAAAAGCCAGTGGGTCGTGTCTTGAGGCATCTACCCACACGCTATCCTGCCCCGTGTCGCGGATGTTGCCACCGGCACCGGCATCGGCAACACCTGTATCACGCTCGTCAGACAATTCCGGTAACTGCCCCCTCGTCCAGGCATCTGGTTGTCTATGCAACCTACCTATAACCTATCTATAATGCATAGACGCAGAAATAGAGAAAATACTGAAGTCGCAACAATCATAACTCATAACTGGGACCTCGTGTGGCTGCGCAAGGCAGCGCGGTCACCCAGCATCACTTTAGCCATGATCTGCTCATCGCTCTTTGCCTTCACTACTGCCTTTGCTGCCTCTCGTCCTACCTTACCTTGGCCGATCATAATATATTGAACCAGTTACGAGATACCCGCGCAAAAGGTTCGCGCTATAGGGTTTGGAACTCTTGCATTGTACTTCGGCGGTCAGCGCATCGCATCACCCGAATGAGCCTACTTATGAGCCAAGCAACGGTGTTGATGATCTCCGAGCTTAGGCCGATATATGTGAGAAGAATGGGAATAGAGATGGATCTATGTCTACTTTTCGCGATTGCTGTGTTGTAATTAGCGAGAAACAAGTCCTATCGAAAGGGTAGGCAATACTGGCTCTGCAATTGGGCAATCCAAAGGACGATCAAGCATGAGTTATTTAGGAGGCGACCTGGCGAGAGAGGGTAAGGTGCCGCTCCTGCTTGCTTCGTACGACTGTGATGAGCAGACCGGCAGTGGCGAATCTGAACTGGTGGAGGCGGCACGCCAGAACCCTGAGTTGTTCGGGGAGCTATACAGGCGCTATCTACCTCGTATCTACCGCTACTTACGCGTCCGCACCGACAACGAAGAAGATGCAGCCGACCTTACCCAGCAAGTCTTTGTGCAGGCTCTGAACGCTCTATCGACCTACCAGGAGCGAGGAGTGCCGTTCGCCGCCTGGCTCTTTCGCATCGCTCGTAATGTTGCCATCAACACTCGCCAGCGCCGCAGGGCCACCCTCAACTGGGATCTGCTGCCGAATGCGCTAAACGCAAGCGCCAGGCAAACGCAGGGCGACGAACCGGCAGACCCCGAAGCCGTAGCACTGAAACGCGAAGCTCTGGAGCAGCTTGGTAGATTGCTCGCCGCGCTTGACCCTACCAAGCTGGAGTTGCTGGCGTTACGCTTCGCCGCCAGGCTCACGGTGCGGGAGATCGCACAGGTGGTGGGTAAGCGCGAGGCCGCCGTTCACAAGCAGCTTTCTCGCACGCTAGAGGCCCTGAAAGTTCAGTTCAAGGAGGAATACGATGAAGAATGATAGGAAAGGCAAGAATGACACAAGCGAGCTACAAGAGGCGAACAGCCGTTACCTGAACCGGACCTATTCCGATCTATTAGGCAGAGAAGCGGATGCCGAATCCTTGCGGCTTGTCACCTATCTTGAGGCTGCTTTCGGGCGGGCTGAACCACCGGCGCATCTTGACCGTGTGCTAGCGCAAACCTTGCGGGAGCATTTGCACGAGCGTGGACGGAAGCACACGGAGAAGGGTATATTGTCCTCCTCGCAATCAAACATGAACACGCAGTATGTGCCACGATCAAGACTATTTTCATCGTTTGCCCGGCCTTTTGCACGGCTACTTTGGTTGCCACGCCAAATCAGCACTGCCGCTGCCTTGTTATTAGCGGTGTTCATACTCGTGGGTGCGGGGTACGCGGCGTTGCCTGCCCTTGAGCGGCTCTTTGGTGTGCATACCGGCACGGGTGCGATAATTACCGAGCGGCTCGGCAAGGAGGTAAACGCATCCCGCTCGGTGGACGGCTTCACCGTCACTGTAAGGCGCGTATACGCCGATCCCAACCAGATAGCCGTAGGTCTGACCGTAAGCGGCCCTCCCGGCCGCACCTTCAACAACATCATGCCCTGGGGCGACCGCTATGAGACGCCTCCTAAGGGGACTATGGGCGAGAGTCCTATCCTGACAGACAAAGAGGGTAGGGAGTTCAAGGGCGGTATGGGCGGCGAGCAAGGTGCCGTGGAGAACGGAACAGCGCCATACCTGCTGACATACGAAGGCACCGGCCTTGAGCGCAGTCCGAAGGAGGTAGATGTGCGCCTCAAGATCGGAGAACTAACCGCATACGAGCGAAGAGGAGAGAACAGTTACGAAGACGTAAGGGTGCAAGGCCCCTTCATCTTCGAGCTGACTATCCCGGTCGAGCAGGGACGTGTGGCGGACCTCCACCAGACCGTGGAATCGGGCGGCGCCTCTGTGACGCTGGAACGGGTGGTCACCACACTGACCGGCACGAGGCTCTCTCTGCGGGGCGCTGGACCGAACGCGGACGTGCGCCTGGTGGTGGATGGCGTAACATACAGATTTCAGCAACCGGATGGGGCGGCAATACCGTTTCGGTGGACGGCGGATAGCCTGTGGGAGTATGTGTCGGGCACGTCGCTGCAGGACAAGCAAGGTAAATGGGAGCTAACCGTCAGACCTGCCGCGCCGATCCCCTCCGACATCGACCCGGCAGCCACCAGGCTAGAGGGTGGCCCCTGGACATTCAAGTTCACAGTACCACCCGCGCCGCAAGCAGATAAGTGAAAGGGTAGAGGGCGGCCATGAAATCGTTGTGAGGGTAGACCATGGAAAGTTTGCACGCGCGCAGGGACCTCAGACGATGTCCCTGCGCTTTTTGCCTGCCCCTGATGCAGTAATTTCTGCACTTTCGTGTTATACCTTGCGGTCAGCATACAAGCGCACATGCTGCAAGAACGCTGAGGACGTTACATATATGATCCTGACTGCGATGGACAATGAGGTCCCATGTATAACCTATGAGCATTGATTGCGAGCAGGAGCTAGTAGAACGGGCACGCCACGATCCGCGGGCGTTCCGAGAGTTATACAGGTTCTATTTCCCACGCGTTTATGCCTACATCGCTTACAGGGTGGGCAACTCCCAGGACGTGGAGGACATTGTGGCCGAGACGTTCCTGAGCATG
>JBBRVL010000414.1:0-3508 GCA_038246925.1 Chloroflexia bacterium | reverse complement strand
CTGGCATCTATGTCCGGTATGGTGAGGGTGCTTGCCTCCATGCTCAACACGCATCTGTGGAACTGGCTGATAAAAAGGCCCGCAGTAAGCAAAGTCCAAATCATGAAAGGACATGGTTAGCCCTGGAACTTGACTTCTCTGATGACATATGGCGTATCTGTCGGGTGGGGGAGTTCACACCCTACCCCTAAGATGTCGCGTATTGTGACCACGCAGGGAGGGACTGGACAACCGAAGTGGTCGTCGGTCCAGTAGCTTGCGGAAGGTTCTACCTGGGGTCCAGGTAAGGCGTAGATGCTGCTGGGGGGTGGGGGCCAACCGGGTAAGCCTGGGGACATCTGTAGGTCATTGCTTCACTCCTCCTTCTCCTTTCCCTTCTCCTATCGAATGCTCGCTAACGCTCTGTCTACCCTTTGACGTTCTACGCCTCTATTCCGTTATGCCGACGTCCGGATGGCGGCGAGTGAGTAACGTAGTAGCAGTGATGATAACACAATAATCGGCTGCGCGCATCACCAGAATCAGTTAATTTTCTAGTGATTTTCGGTAAGAGCTCGAACGGGATCAATACGGAAGCAGTACTGAAACGGGGTTGGGTGTGGAACGAGAGTAGACATGTACACATTTACGACACCAAGCGTCTTCATCACAGTGAGGGTATCCGGCCCGTGTTGTCTGCTGCCCTCTGGAGTTGAAATCCTGCATTTCCGAGATTTATCACACAGTAGAGAATGTGACTGGAGTTACTCTCAGTAGATGATCGGGATCGCCCCGTTTAAGCCTCTAACTCAACTAGCGTCGTCGATTCAAAATGGTTGAAATTTAACCAGTCCTGGTAATGCGTCCTACAATTTAGTATATTATGGTACAGTATGTATAGTACAAAACGCCCATTTGCTAAATTACTCTTACTATTACCATAACCGTAATTATGCTGTATTACAGTCAGATACCAGATAGCCGTCCGCACAAACGCTGATGTTTGTGCTCTATGAGGTTCATCTGACCGTTGACCATTTAGGGTCGTGAAAGGAAGAGAGAAGAGAATGCCTAAAGCATCCGAGACCAAGCATAAGCAAAGCAGATTTCCTTACAAAGCGATCTTTGAAACGAGCATAGACGGTATACTGCTCGCCACTTTGAGTGGCACGATATTCGATGCCAACCCTGCAGCCTGCGCCATATTGGGGCGCAGACACGAAGAGTTCATGAGCACCCAGCTCGACCAGGTGCTCGACGGAACGGACCCGCGCACGCGCGAGGCCTTCGTTGATCTCTACAATAAAGGGGAGTTCCACGGTGAGCTTCTTTTCCTCAAGCACTCCACCCATGTGGGTGAAGCTGCAACTGTGACCAAGCCGACGCTGGTGACCCAGGCGCTGGCGGCGCTTGTGACCACTGGCAAGCTCCCCGAGGAGATAGACCTGCTGCGCGCCAACAGGCCCTCCTTCCCGGCTGAGGTGTCATGCACGGTCCACATTATGCCCGATGAGAGCCTCACGGTCAGTATCATATTCAGGGACGCCACCGAGCACAAGCAGATGTTGGAGGCGCTGCGCGAGTTGGCAATACGAGATGAGCTTACTGGCCTATATAACCGCCGCGAGATGATGAACCTCTTGCAGGAGGGGGTGCGGCAAGCAGCCCTCCACGACCAGCCTATCTCCCTCGCCATGGGGGATATAGACCACTTCAAGGATATAAACGACACTTATGGACACCAGGTGGGCGACGAGGTGCTGAAGAAAGTGGGTCAGCTAATGCGGACAAAGTTGCGAGCCGCCGATCTGCTGGCACGCTACGGTGGAGAGGAGTTCTCTATTGTCATGCCCGCTACCCCCAGCACCGAAGCGTTGCAGATTGTCGAGGGAGTACGCCGGGCTGTCGCCGAGGACCCCTTTCGCATAGACGCGCATAGCATACATGGCATGCATGGTAGACAAGGCAAAGGTTCGCTCCCCATTAGATTGACGATCAGCATGGGGCTTGCCACCTTCCCGGAGGATGCAATCTCGGAACAGGGGTTGATCTCGGCTGCCGACAAAGCGCTGTACAAGGCCAAGCGCCTGGGCCGGAATCGTGTGATGGCTTACGGCACAAAGTCGCTCATTGAAGAGACAGGTGAGATAGATGAGATAGATGAGACAGGCAAGCGTTAAGTACAGACGACGCGTGCCAGGGGTAGGCAAGGTGGCTGGTGTTACTTACCAGAGCAGAGATACCCTTCCACCGGCGTTACCGTTACCGCTGCCTCAAATCTGCACCCCTTCTATACCGAGGCCGTTACTATTGCACTAGGCGTCGCAGGAGCAACAACGGAGGCAACGGAAGCAAGAGAGGTCGTAGCTCTGAAGATGCATGCTGTAGTGATTGGCAGGGAGCTGAGGTTGCTCTCCCTATTGGCTCTCGATAGGCTTAGAGACTGTCTGAAAGCTAGGCAAAACGAAGGTAGTCAGGCAGACTTAGGGAATGTGTCTCAATCAAACTCGGGAGGTCTTGTCCCGGCTACTTGGCCAATCCGCGCTCACGCAGCCCTCTGGTAATCATGGTGCAAGCCGCCCAGAACCGGTAACCGGTAGGCTCATTATCTTTGCATCGGCTCCTGTATCGGCTCCTGCGTTGGCTCCGTCAGCAGCTGATGGATCTGGCAGGACATGTGACCGTGCCACTTCCGGAATAGCTTGGCCGATCCCTTGATGGGGTCGTGCTGAGTTGTAATACTGAACGAACTCCTTTACTATACCTTGTATTTGCCTCTCCCCAAGGATCAGGCTGTGGTCGACGCATTCTCGATTGACTGTCCCCAAGAACCGCTCACAAAAGGCGTTTGCTTTCGGACCTCGGTAGGGAGTTCGCAGTACCTCTATGTCGCTACTTACTGCTACCTGGGTGAAGAGTGCTGCGTACTTGCTGGCGTTGTCTCGGATCAGGAGCCTCGGCTTCTCACCGAACGGTGTTGCTTCTCGCAGGACTGCGCTTCGCTCCATCTAGGCGACCCATGCATCTGTTGGAGACTGGGTTACCCTGAAATGCATAACGCGCCGAGAGCCGAGTTCGATGATGAAGAAGATGAACACAGGACGAAAGAACAGGTCGTAGACGGGTGGGAAATCGCAGGCCCATACTTGGTGAGCATGGTTGTGTAGGAACGTGCTCCAATTCTGGTTCGACTTGCGCTCCGCGGGTTTTGGCCTGCGTGCCTGTCGCATGTACTTCTGGATCGTACGCTTACTCACTCGGATGTTGAGCTTGATTGGCTCCCCCCTTATTCGCTCGGCTCCCCACAGCCGGTTTTCTCGTGCCACCTGCTGGATCAGCCCTATAGTCTCGGCAGGCAGCTTCGGTTCACGAGAATTCGTCCTGGATTTTCTCTGCCAGAGCAGGCGGAAACCTTCCCTGTGCCAGCGAAGCAGGGTATCGTGCTGGATAATAAGCAAGGCGCCTTTCCATGTGCGGAGTCGCCCGGCCAATAGCACCAGCAGGGCCCGGTCAATGTTGTTGAATTGAG
>JBBRVL010000413.1:0-3541 GCA_038246925.1 Chloroflexia bacterium | reverse complement strand
TTATTACTTGGTCTTTGGGGGGGGCGGGCCAAAAGCCTTCTTTGTGGGGGCGCCCCCGGGGGCCCCCGTTCGCGGGGCAGGCTACCTACCCGGGCCCCCCCCGGGGCCCGCCCCTACGATATTTCATCTTCTCTTTTGGTCACTCCCCAGTCATCTTCTCGGTGGGCAGAAAAGCGGCTACGTGTTACACTCCAGGGATGCCCGCCGCTCGTGACAGCCCGGCAGACCCCCATTTCAGTAGGAGAGAGCAACGTGTGGTTTTCCTGGCTAATGCTAGTCGTCGGACTGGTAGTCATTCTTGTCGGGTGTGACGTATTTACTAATAGTATAGAGTGGCTAGGTAAAAAGCTCGATCTGAATGAGGGAGTTCTCGGCTCGATTTTCGCGGCGGTAGGCACGGCTCTTCCTGAAACGCTTATACCCATTGTAGCAGTCATCTTCGGCGCGTCGACAGGCTCAACCGAGAACGCGCACGACGTTGGCCTGGGTGCAATCATCGGCGCTCCTTTCATGCTCGCCACCGTGGCGATGTTGGTCACGGGCATAGCTGTCCTGATCTTCAGCAGGCAGGGTCGCCGCACCACGACGATGAAAGTCAACAGCAAGATTCTCTCCCGCGACATTAGATTCTTCTTGCTGGCTTTTGCAATAGCGATTGCCAGTGGGTTCATCGAAAGCCAGCCGATCAAGATAGCAATCGCTATCGGACTGGTCGCCTACTACCTCTTCTATGTATACAAGCACGCCACCGACGCCGGAGATGAAAGCCCCGATGAGGATGCAGAGGACCTTTCTCCTCTCCACTTTGCCCGCAAGCGCGACGACCCTCCGATGTCCCGCGTGGTCCTCCAGATCATTGCCGGGCTTGGCATGATTATCGGCGCGGCCACGCTGTTTGTCCAGTATGTCACTGATGTTGCCAATTCGCTGGGCGTTACGACGCTCATTTTATCGCTGATAATCGTGCCGCTTGCAACGGAGCTACCCGAAAAGTTCAACAGCGTGTTGTGGGTGAGGCGGTCGAAGGATACGCTCGCGCTCGGCAATATCACAGGGGCGATGGTCTTCCAGAGCACGCTGCCGGTGGCTTTCGGTATAGTCTTCACCGAATGGCACATCAACGCCGAATATGCGCCTGCCTTCGCCCAGGCTGCGCTCGCTATCGTGGCCGCGCTGATACTTTTCGGCATGATGGTGCGCCAGGGGAGGCTCTCTGCTACGGCGCTTATCATATCGGGCTTCTGGTACGCCGTCTGGCTGGTGCTGGTCTTTCCGCTTGAGCTTGAGAAACTGGTTCGGAATCTGGGCTGGTTGGAGTGAAGCGAACGCGCATCCCGTTCGTTATGCTTATATAGAAGAACTTTCCTCCTTTGGGAAAACCCCGGCGGACCGCCCAAACCGTCGGGGTTTGGCCTTTTAATAAGGCCTTTCGCGCCGGTCCGGGAACTAACCCCTGATTCTCCAATATCAACTCAGACCTAAGTATAGAATGGCTCCACTTAAGCTGGTAGCCCTACATTCCTACCAACTGACTACAAGAAGCGCACATAGGTATGGAGCAGACATGGAGCAACCGGCAGAGCAGACGCATTCATACAAGGTAATGGTTGACGACAATTTCCATTATATGGACGAGAGCGAAAGGTATCAGCTTGCTGAGTTCAATAGCTGCGCAGCGGCTATCTCAGCATGCAAGAAGCTAGTTGACGACTATCTACTCTCGGCTTACATACCTGATATGACACCCGATCAGCTCCTGGTGAGCTACCTGAGCTTCGGTGAAGACCCATTTATCATTAGCACAGACGAGCAGTGCTCATTCTCGGCCCGCGATTACGCGCGACAGCGCTATGAAGTGCTGTGTCAGCCACGATACGACGAAGCGGAGGGCAGATAGATGCGCACTTTGCAACGCTCAGGAAGGCCAGGGACGCTCTGAAGCACCTGGTGTCATGAACGCGGTGCTACTATTGACGTATCATGGAGTATGGTCTATAATCTGCATATTCTCTAAGGCTTATATTTCCCTCGTTCTGTTCCTCGCATTCTCACCGCGCCGTTCCTAAGACAGGCCTTATAGCTTCGCACCTCTTTCTGGACCCTAGTTTTCCAGGTCCCGACAAGGAGCCTCGAGCAGTGGCAGAAGATAGCAGTGATGTACACGTCGAGCATCGAAAGGCACAACGTGCCGAGCACGGCGACCTTCATGCTTCTGGTGGCCTTGCGGGTAGTATAGCAGATAGAAGCGCCCTCGCTTATTCAAGCTCCCTGCTAGGAGATGCTCGGCTGAATGGGCGTGGCAATCAGCCGGTCAAGGTCGCCTTGATGCGCCAGATGCAGCAGAGCTATGGCAACCGGGTCAGCCAGCGCTACTTGCAGCGCGTCACGGACCATGCTTCCCTATCCGAACGTGCGACGCCTGTGACCCCCACAACGGTTCAACGCATAGGCGAATCCCTGGACAATAGGGCCAAAGTGGAACCGGGGCAGGGTGAAGATCAGGGCGAACAACGCAGATATGATCCGGACCAATATATCGCTATGTGGGAGGCAGAACAGGGGCGCAAACTGACAGACGCAGAGAAAGAGACTGTTGCGCGCGGGTGTATCGGTATCACCGCTCTAAACCTCAGTGGCGGTGGGAACCCACCTCTCGATAAGTGTTACGATTCGTTCGACACAGCCAAGACTCATGTGGACCAACAAAACCATTTCCTCTCTCTGATGCGTGGTAATCCAATTATGCCGCGGGTGCTCCGCGACTTCTATTCAGGTGATACCGCCGTCCTTTTCGCCAAGATGTTCTGGTCGAACCAGGTAGACGAAGAGGGAAAAAACGATAAGCCAAACCCTGATGCGTTTCAACCCGACAAAGCCACCGGCCAGGTTGATATGACCGGCTATAAATACCGGGCGCGACCCGGAGCGGTAAACTTCGATTACGCTTTTTGGGATGATGCGAGCCAGAGCTTCTGGCATGCCAACCACAGCGCACCTGGCATGCAGGTCTATCAGAGTACCAAAGAAAGATTCGCCGAGGGCTACGCTGACTTTGATAGGACTATCTATTGCATGGCGATTGCGAAAAATTATGACCCGAAGAAGGCTGCTGCCAGTGACGCTAATTCGATACCTGCCTACGAACCCCCCGAATCGAAGGCTGCAGCGTCCAGCGATGCTAACGCGATACCCGCCTATGAGTAAGATTGTAGACAACAGACGAGGTCGCCCTTACAGAATTGCAAGAGGTATTCGAGTCCGCCGGGAGATGCTAATGAACGACAGCAAGTTGCAAGCAAGCCTCAACAAGAAGATAACCATCCGCAGTACCGCCAGGAATGCGATGATGGGCGCCATCGTGACGACCGAGGATAGCATTCTGGTCTACCTGGATGGGATAGAAAAATGGGACAAAGAGACCGTAAATAAGCCCGTGGTCGTAAGTGGCACCCTACGCCGCCGCAAGATCGCTCCCACACCTGTAGTCAACTCTAAAGGCGAGCATAGCTCCGGCATAGAAGGAGACAGCTATATATTAGAG
>JBBRVL010000412.1:0-3567 GCA_038246925.1 Chloroflexia bacterium | reverse complement strand
CAGCATTTCGAGCGTGGTGGGTCTCACCGGCAACGCGGGACAGGCCAACTACGCGGCAGCCAAGGCGGGTTTGATCGGCTTCACCAAGTCAATCGCCCGCGAGGTCGGCAGCCGTAACATAACGGCAAACGCGGTCGCGCCCGGCTTCATCCAGACAGACATCACGGCGGGCCTCTCGGACGACATAAAGGCTGCCGCGCTCAAAAACATCCCCGCCGAGCACTTCGGCGAGCCTGAGGATGTGGCGAACGTGGTCCTCTTCCTCGCCTCCGATCTGGCATCTTATGTGACCGGCCAGGTAGTGAATGTAGATGGTGGGATGGTAATGTACTAGGGATCAGGGATCAGGGATCAGTAATACCGTTTCTGGTCCCCGATCCCTGATCCCTAACGCCCTGGAAAGTAGGAACTAACATTGGCAGACAAAAGCAAAGATCGAAGGGTAGTAGTTACCGGGCTGGGGGCGATCACGCCTATCGGCAACACGGTTGACGAGTTCTGGCAGAGTCTTATTGCAGGCAAGTCGGGTGTGGCGACTATCACGCGCTTCGACCCGGTTGACGTGCCAGTGAAGATAGCCGCCGAGGTGAAAGGTTTCGACCCGGACCTTTATATCGAGGCGAAGGCTGCCCGCCGCATGGCACGCTTTTCCCAGTTCGCCGTCGCCACCGCCAAGCAGGCGCTCGACGACTCCGGTTATGTCATAGACGAGAGCAATTCCGAGGATGTGGGCGTGATGTTCAGCACCGGAGGTGGTGGACTTGACATAATGCAGGAAGCAAGCGTGTCGCTCAAAGAAAAAGGCCCACGCTCTATCTCGCCTACCTTCCTGCCCGCCCTGATAGGCAACATGGCCTCGTGCCAGGTGTCCCTTACCTTTGGTATTCATGGGCCTACCACTTCGGCTGTCGCCGCGTGCGCTACCGGCATATTCTCGTTCGTTGACGCCTACCATTTCATCCAGCGCGGCGAGATAGACATGGCGGTAGCGGGCGGCACCGAGTCCTTCATAACCGACCTGGGTATCGTTTGCCTCTCAAATATGCAGGCTCTCTCAAGGAATGACGATGAGGACCCGACGAAGGCCAGTCGCCCGTTCGATGCGCTCCGCGACGGCTTTGTCTACAGCGAGGGCGCCGCCGCCGCGATACTTGAGACAGCCGAGAGCGCGAAGGCAAGAGGGGCGCATATCTACGCCGAAGTCGTGGGTGGAGCCTTTACGTGCGACGCCTACCACGTGACCGCGCCTGCTCCGGGTGGGGTGGGCGCTGCGCTGGCGATTACCCGCGCACTCAAGTATAGTGGCCTCACTCCCGATGATATTGATTACATAGCCGCCCACGGCACCTCGACCCCCCTCAACGATGCGGCAGAAACCGCCGCCATCAAGCGTGCTCTTGGCGACCGTGCCTACAAGGTGGCAGTCTCATCGAACAAGAGCATGATAGGACATTCCCTCGGCGCGGCGGGCGCTATCAGCGCGGTCGCCACCATCAAGGCGATCCAGGAAGGCATCGCGCCCCCGACCATCAACTACCACAACCCCGATCCCGCCTGCGACCTTGACTATGTTCCCAACGAGGCCCGCCACATTCCGATCCGCGCCGCCCTGGTGAACGGCTTCGGCTTCGGTGGGCAGAATGGCGTGCTCGCGCTAAAGAAGTGGGAAGAGTAGCGGATAGAAACGTGAAACGTGATTACTAAGTACCGACCACCGACCACTGATCCCAAATACGCAAAGACCGCCCGGAGCAAGAGCGGTCTTTGTCGTTCAGAGAGGGAAAGACTTAGTTAGGGTTTGCTTCGATCCCGGAAGCTGTTCGGGGTCAGGGGCTGCAACATCACTGCATAAGCCTGGACTTGCCCGTCGGGTTCGGCTTGTACGAGTCTAACCCGGTCGACCCTGACGCCACCCGTTGTTCCAGGCCCCGATGGGTCAAGGCGAAGACCGGTCAACTGGCCCTTCCACATCGGATTATCTGCAAAGCTGAACTGGTACCGTGTTAGCTCTCCGTCGGCCTTGCCCTTTATCGTGATCGACCTTTCCGCAACGAAGCTGGGCTGGTCTGAGGTAGCGAAATAGACTTGGAGCGTAGGGTCGGCTACCGGCGCGCCTATCACTATGTCTACTTCTACTGTATCGTAGTTATCGAGGGGAATATCCAGCTCCGGGCTGACTAATCGGGGGTCGCTCCCGGCAACCGGATAGTACCAGCCTGGGCCACCCATGTTACCTTCGCCAAGATCGAGGGCCGTCCAGCCTGCCGCGCCGCTGGCGAAGCCCCATGTTGTCCGAGTGTCTACTTTATAGTGGATGAAGTCAATACCAGGCATGACCGGGTACTCGTGCTTCGTCACCCGCGCACCCTCGTCCATCTGGCTGACGAGGTATGCGCCGTTCTCAAATACCTGCTCGACCACCGCCACGTGACCAGTCAACGAAGCACCCTGCACGCCCGGCTCGAATACCGCGACATCGCCCCTGCGAGGATAACGGCTCACTGGCCAGCCTTGCGCCTGGGCGTTGTCGTCCCAGTCCTTAGCCTCGCCGAGGTTCGCTGGTAGGTCGGTGCGGTTCTGCCACGCCCAGTAGGTCGCCTTGCCGGGGGGGTAGGGGTTGGAAGCGGGGGTAGCGCCCGCACCCACTGTGCCAGCACCAAACCCGAAGGCCGCCAGCGCCAACGTGGAAACGCACCCCACTATCACCATCCTGTGGTATTCTGCTCTCATCTCTCTAATCTCCTGTCGCTCTCTTCTCTCAAATCTCTAGCAGAAACGTAATAGAACTTATGTTCTGTTTACATAATAGCGTGTTTCGATAGCGGCTGTCAATAGGGTTTTCCACATATTTTTAGGTCTTTTGTTAGCTTTAAAGGGTTTGGGACGTAACAAAAGGGACTGCAACACAGCAGTCCCTTTTTGATTAGTGCTGTGTTAGTACAGGCTCATGGCACTGGGCACTGGCTGTTTTCATACGTTAACCCAATAGATGATGTACGCTACGCTATCTACTGATTAAATTAGAGAACGTGCTCTAAGGAGGGTTCAGTGCAAAGATCAAAGCCTATCGAGACCACTAGCGTTGCTATCTCTCTTCTTGTATTACTGTCGATGGCAAGTGGTTGCTCTACACCTGCTGGGAGTGGCTTGGGACCCGCCATTATTCCAACCCCGTGGCCCACACCGACCCAGGTTAGCGCTCAGCAGCCCAACTCTAACGGAGCTATGGCACGCGCTAATGTGCATGGCACCGGGGTCTATGTTACGAATGGAGTCCGGCAACTGAGCGGCTTGAAATGGGAGTTCAAGGCTGGAGATAGAGGTTCAGTCACTACTCCTGCTGTCCAGGATTCTACTGTTTACTTCGGTCAGCGTGGTTCTGTGTATGCTGTAGATACAGGAACCGGAACGAAGAAGTGGACGAGGGTAAACTACTCCCCAATGTCAAGACCAATTTCCGGCAAAATTAAGGTAGAAAGATAGCTGAGATAAATGTGTCGAATCGAGTCGAATCAAATCTTGCCTCGGCGACCAGATTGGGGTCATACTTGCACAGCTTGACCTGCT
>JBBRVL010000411.1:0-3577 GCA_038246925.1 Chloroflexia bacterium | reverse complement strand
AGCCGGCGGCGCACGCCGGACTCCGGATGGAGCTGGCCGACGTCAGCGGGGCGGTGAGGGCGGAGAAGATCTCCCAGATCGCCGCCGAGTTCGACGCCGTTCACAGCATCCACCGCGCAGTCGAGGTCGGCTCCGTGGACAGGGTGATCTCGTTGGCGGAGCTGCGCCCGGCGATCGTGAACACCATCGAGGCCCACGGCCGACGCTGACATCGAAGAACCCTCTGTACCGACGAAAAACTGCGACCAGATTCGGTTATCACCGTGTGCCACAACCCACAGGGCGAACACAATCCCCCCGCTACGCTCATGCCCCTACATGATTACCCATAATTGAGGTTTTGTTAGCAGTTCTAAGTACGCTCGGCTAGTACTTTGTGTATGGGTGTCGAGAAAGCCAGCAAAGGCGGAAGTGGGCCGCTCTGGCGCGCCTGTAGATCTATTGCCAAGAAAGCCTCAACCACAACCTCATCAAAGTGAGTGCCGGAAAGAGCAACGATATGAGAGCGCACCTTCTCTACCGGCCATGCCTTACGGTATGGGCGGTCGGACCGAAGGGCATCCCATACGTCCACTACGGCAAAGATGCGGGCGGCAAGAGGTATCTGCTCGCCCTTCAGCCCACGAGGGTAGCCTGTGCCGTCCCACTTCTCGTGGTGGCAGTATGGTATATCGAGGGCCGGACGTAAGAAAGCGATGGGTGAAAGGAGTTCATATGCATACACGGGATGCTTGCGCATGATCTCCCATTCTTCGTCTGTAAGAGGTCCGGGCTTCAGCAGGATTGCGTCGGGAATGCCCATCTTGCCGATGTCGTGCAAGAGGGAACCGCGACGAATATGCAGTAGATCGCCGTCGCTGACACCCATGCGCCGGGCCAGACGCAAAGCCATCTCGGTGACACGTCGGGTGTGGCCCTCGGTCTCTTCGTCGCGCAGGTCAAGAGCGCGGGACCAGCCTTCGAGTGTCACATCATACGCGAGGGCAAGCTCAACGTTAGCCCGCTGCTGGTCGTTGAATAAAGTAGCATTATCTATGGCGATAGCTGCCTGGCCGGCGAGCGCCTCAAGAAAGTCGAGCCAGGCGGCATCCGGTTGGAGATGAGAACGATGGAATATCTCCAGAACGCCCTTTACTTGCCCCTTAGCTATTAGCGGCACTACATAATAGGCGACAAAGTTCTCCCCCTCGATGAGCGCGACCCTGGAAAGATTGGTAGCCATTGCCAGATCGGGGATATTGATCATCCGGCGTTCCAGAGCAGCGCGCCCGGCGTGGCCTTCACCCATCCGTATCACCGAACCTGATATCTGGTTAGTGTGGAATCCGTGGCCCGCCGCAAATTCGAGTATCTGCGTGTGCGAGTTGAGGAGTAATACGTTTGCTGCGTCTACCTGTAATTGCTCGGACACTTTGTCCAGCAGCACATCGAGTGTGACCCGTAGGTCGAGACTTGATGTAATGGCAATGTCAATGCTACGCAATGCGGCGAGGCGCTGGAGCTGGCGTTCTATCTGTTCTTGGGCCTGCCTCTTCTCGGTAATGTTCTCTACAAGCGCCATTACATATTGAGCCTGACCTTTTACATCTCGTATGAGCGAAACCATGAGATTTACCCAGACCAGGCTCCCATCCTTGCGATAATAACGCTTTACCATCTCATAGTGTTGGCGCTTCATTTCTACCATTTCCCTGAAGAAATGGACGTTCTGCTTCAAATCGTCCGGGTGCGTCATATCGACGAACGTCTTACCTTGAAGTTCAGCCAATGTATAGCCGAGCATCTCCTGAAAAGCCGGATTACATTCTACGATTCTGCCTTCGAGATTGGAGAGCGCAACTCCGAGCGCGGCGCTCTCGAAAACGGCCCGGAACCTTTGCTCGCTCTGCCTGAGCGCTGCTTCCGCCTGCGTTCGCGCGGTGATATCACGGGACGTAATTACTACACCACCTACATCACGGTCATCCAAAAGGTTACGCCCAACCGCTTCAAGGATTCGCCAACTGCCATCCTTTGTCTTCATTCTGAACTCAAGCGGCGCATCAGCGCGCGGTGTATTCTGGATCAGGCTGAAGGCACGTGATACTTCATCTACATCATCAGGGTGGACCTCTGCAAAGGCATTCGTGCCGAGGCGCTCTTCTGGGCTGTAGCCGATTACCTTTTCAATCGCGGGACTTTCATAACGTACCGTTCCATCAGCGTTCAGCACCGTAATTATGTCAAGTGCATTCTCGGTGAGCGAGCGGAAATAGACCTCGCTCTTCCGAAGCGCCTCCTCGGCCTGTTTGCGCTCAGCCAGGCGATGAGTCGCCTCACGATATAACCGGGCATTTTCACGGCTTTGCCGGGTCAGGTCCTGCGAAGCTTTCCCGACCAGTGTAAAAAGCGAGGCATACAGCGCAAGAAACCCGAAGCTCAGGGCAACCCACAGGAACGTCTGAGTCTCGCTCGTACGCTGGTCAATCGCCGTCATGTCGTGATAGATCTCGTATACTGCTTCAACCCTGGTCGAGTCTGAGGGCTGGAAGGGAATATAAACTTCGAGAAGGCGATCATAAAGGCCCCATTCGGCCACGTTTTCGGCGCCTTCAAGGTTTGAGACTTCCATGGCAACTTCCCCGCCGAGGGCCTCTTCAATCTCATGGCTCACAGGGAATTGCTGACCTACCAGATCGTTTTCGTCGGAGTAGAGTAGAACGCCTGTTGGGCTCCACATCTTCACGCGAACAATGTTCTCTCCTAGAATGACCGTTCGGACAAGGGTATCTACTTCTGTAAATCGCTCTCCGGTGAGGGGGCCGCGCAGGTCCGCCGAAGTCAAACGGGGCCGGATAATACTAAGCACCTGATCTGCCGCAGTCTCGGCGGCACTGCGTAGCCCTGCTTGCTCAAGCTGGTACTGAAGGCCCCATCCGAGGCCAATTGCCAGCGCACCGATAAGGATAAAACTAACCAGAGAAAACTTGGCAAGCAAGCTCAACTTAAACATCTGTATCCTCTTCCTGTAAGAGGAGGGTGGAATGGGGGAGCCAGACTCACGCCGACGAGCGCCCGCAGGTAGACGGATTCCACCTGCACGCTTGTCACCATCATTGACACCTGCTATTCGGAAGCCAAACAAGATTGTCCTCCGCCGGTCGAACTGGGATTACTTATTCAAAGAATTAACACGTTAACTAGCCCACACTTAGAATATCGCCGACCTGTGTTGCTGATGCGGAGATGGTCCGCTCAGGCAGCTCGATAGCCGATTTCGCACCTCTGACAATACGCCCGATACGCCAGGGTTTGATACCTTCGTACATAAAGACCACTCGGTTCTGCTCATTGATGAAGATTACATCGAGTGAAAACCGCATGAAAAACATATGAATCGAGTTACAAGGCGCAATCAGGAGTCCCTCCCCAGGAGACATGGGGTCGGTAAACATTAACCCTCGCCCTCGAGCTACGAAGTTCTTGGCAGATCGTGCATTGCTTGCCAGGTTTGTACCGCGAGTTACGTTATTTATAGCAATCATATCTTGAGGCCAAGAAAAAGCCGGGGCGAGTTGTTAGTTGTTAGTTGTTAGTT
>JBBRVL010000410.1:0-3583 GCA_038246925.1 Chloroflexia bacterium | reverse complement strand
TATAGACTGGATAGCTTTCTCCGAGTACGGCAACAGCAACGCCTGGCGACACCTCGCCGCCGCCAACGGCCTGGACGAGCCAGAGAGGCTGCGGCCCGGTCAAAGGTTGTTGATAGTGCCGATGAACGATTAGCTACTACGTATTACGTAGTGCGTATTTCGTAAAGAAAACGAAAGCTCCTACGTAATACGAAATACGCACTACGTAATAGAAAAGAGTGTACCTATGCCCGATACTCAGCATATAGCTCAAATCTACATAAAAATAAACGGCTCGCACATCAAGCCTGACTACATGGAAAAGCTGATGAGCGTGGAGGTTGACGACTCGCTCCACCTGCCCGACATGTTCACCATCCACATGTCCGACCCAGGCATCGAGATGCTGAACGCGGATGTATTCAAGGTGGGCGATTCGATAGAGATACTGGCGAAGGTCGAGGCTGAGCCGGTGCAGGGCAGCACGGCTCCAGCTCAGAAGTCGCTCATGAAGGGCGAGGTGACGGCCATCGAGGTGGACTTCAACTCCAGCCAACGCACCACATTCGTCGTGCGTGGTTACGACAGGTCGCATCGGTTGACTCGCTCTCGTGCCAATCGTGCCTTCTTGCAGATGTCGGACTCGGATATAGCGAGCAAGCTGGCGCAAGAGTCGGGTTTATCCGCGCAGGTGCAAAGCACCGGGGGGATAAACCCTTATGTCATGCAGGCCAACCAGACCAATTGGGAGTTTCTCCAGGAGCGCGCCCAGCGTATAGGATATCGCCTGTATGTGGACGACAAAACGCTCCATTTCGAGCCGCCTCCGCCCTCCCCAACCTATACCGAGTTGAAGTGGGGCCTCACCCTGGAGCGATTCCAGGCGCGCCTCACCACGTCGGAGCAGGCGTCTGAAGTAGTAGTTTATGGGTGGGACCCCAAGACCAAGAAGGAGATTGTTGGACGGGCCACCAGCGTAAGCAGTACGCCCCAGAACCGCAAGTCTGCTGGCTCGCAGAACGGCTATCAAGTTGCTGAGAAAGCGTTCGGCTCAAAGGGTAAGCACATATTGGTAAATAATGGTGTAGCCAGCGCAGCAGAAGCGGACAAAGTGGCTAAGGCTGCTCTCGACCGCATGGCTGCCAGCTTCATGCAGGTTGAGGGCCACACGGGAGGCAACCCCGACATCCAGGCCGGTTCGGGCGTGGACATCAAGGATGTGGGCACACGCTTCAGCGGCAAGTACCTGGTGACGCGCTCCCTACATCGCTACAGTCAGAAGGGTTACAGCACGCAATTCTGGTGCAGCGGCAGCGGGAACATGACCCTGACTGAGCTATTGAGCGGCAGTTCTCATACTGCCACGAGCGGCGGAGGCAACGGCAGTGGGGGTGGGGGTGGCAAGCCTACGGCAGTCGGCCTCATGGCAGGCATTGTCACCAATAACAACGACCCTGATAACCAGGGGCGCGTCAAGGTGAAGTTTCCTTCGCTCGGCAAGGACCCTAGCGGCGGGGACATAGAGAGCCACTGGTGCCGCATGACCACTATCATGGCGGGGCCGGGTCAGGGCGTCGCCTATTTCCCGGAGGCCAACGACGAGGTAGTGGTGGGTTTCCTGAACGGCGACCCGGCCTACGGATATGTGCTGGGGTGCGTGTGGAACGGCACGGATAAGCTCCCCAAGCCCCCCTCAAAGTTGGTCACGGGCAGCCTGACGATACGGCGCGTCCAGAGGAGCCGCCTGGGGCACGAAATTGTGCTGGACGACAGCCCCGACTCCACCCAGGGCATCGAGATCATAGACAAGACCACCAAGAACTTCATCAAAATAATTACCCAGACGAACAAGATACACATCCAGTGCGAGCAGGACATCGAGGTAAAGACCACATCGGGCAACGTCTCCGTCTCCACTGCAACTGGCAACGTGGCGGTAAAGACCGATGCTGGCAAAATGGACCTCACCAGCATGGGCGACATGACCCTAACTGCCAATGGTGGCAAAGTGAAGATTAGCGGCACGACAGGTGTAGACATAAGCTCGACGGCCCAAACAACAGTGAAAGGCATGGCGGGAGTAGAAGTATCTTCCCCCGCCATCACCCAGGTCAAAGGCTCGCTACTCAAGCTCAACTAATTTGGAATTTCCAAATTGGAGAAAAAATGAACGAAGGCGATTTCTTAGGTAACGGTTGGTCGTGGCCGTTTCGCATCGGGCCGAGCGGGGGCATCGCCCTGTCGCGCCACGAGTTCGACATTGACGAGGCCATCCGCATCATACTCAGCACCGCGAAAGGTGAGCGCCATATGCGTCCGCAGTTCGGGTGCGGTATCCACGACCTCGTGTTCGCTCCCAACAACGCCACCACCGCCGGCCTCGTAGACACCTACGTGCAGGAGGCTATCGGTTGGTGGGAACCTCGTGTCGAGGTCATGCACGTTGAGGTAGGAACCGACGATGACGAGCGCAACAAGCTCCAAATCAACATCCACTACCGCGTCCGCGCCACCAACGAAGACCGCAACCTCGTATACCCGTTCTACCTGATCCGCCCTGAGTAATTACGAATTACAAATTGTGAAACGTAATTCGTAATTCGTAATTCGTAATTCGTAATTCGTAATTCACGGAGTGCAAAGATGGTACTGCCTACACCCAAACTGGATGACCGCACCTTTCAGGACCTGGTGAACGAGACCAAGCGTCTGATACCGCGCTACTGCCCGGAGTGGACCGACCACAACGTGTCGGACCCCGGCGTGACGATGATAGAGCTGTTCGCCTACATGGTGGACATACTCCTCTATCGCGTCAACCGCGTACCTGAGCGCAACTACATAAAGTGGCTGGAGATGCTCGGCCTGCGCCTTCTCCCGCCCCAGCCCGCACGCACCGACGTGACTATCTACCTCACCGGCCCGCAGCCCAACGAAGTGACTATCCCCATAGGCACGCAGATAGCCACCGTCCGCACCGAGTCGCAGAACGCCATTGTCTTCTCCACCGATACCGACCGCACCATCTACGTGCCCACCATGTCCATGATGCTCGTGAAGCGCGGCCAGAACCCTTTCAGCGACTATTTGCAAGTGATGGAGAACCCGGTCCTCAACCTGAACATCTTCCAGGACCCGCCCCAGCCCAACGACGCGCTCTACTTCGGCTACCACGAGGACCTGAGCGGCCACATCCTCCGCATCGGCCTGACCATACCTGAGATCGAGGGCACGGGCGTTATACCCGAAGACCCGCCAATAGCATGGGAGTTCTGGGACGGCAGAGAGTGGGGCCGGCCCTTCAAAGAGGCAGATACCACCCGCGCCCTCAACCAGGACGGTGATGTAGTGCTGCACATCCCTTACAACGCCAAGCCTCGCGACATTGACGGCTATATTGCCTTCTGGGTACGGCTGCGCGCCACCTCTCCCGAAGAGCAGCGCAAGCAACGTGGCTACTCGGCAGCCCCGCGCATACAGGCCGTCACGACCGAGTCGTTGGGCGGCATCGTCCCCGCCAGCCAGGTCGAGGGTATCGAGAACGAAGTGTTGGGTCGCTCGACGGGCCAGCGCGGGCAGGAATGGCCTCTCTCTTACTCGCCCG
>JBBRVL010000409.1:0-3584 GCA_038246925.1 Chloroflexia bacterium | reverse complement strand
GAGTGGATGATAAAGGTGTCCTGGCTGTTATCCATGCTACTCCTTAAACAGCACAACCGCCGTCAGAGCGCGGCGGTTGCATTCGCTATATGGCTGGTATCAGGCTCCTGCTGCCCTCAGCGCGACGGGGGCCATCCTGGTGGGCCGGGCAGCAGGTTTGGCCGACTCGGCGGCTGCATCGACAAATGACTTGAACAGGAGTCGTGCCCACTCGTGCTTGCGCCATAGCTCCTCGGGGTGGCACTGGACAGCGAGCAAGAAACGGCTGTCGGGGCTTTCCACGGCTTCAACAAGGCCGTCGGGTGACCAAGCGGTGGCGATCAGCCCCGGAGCAACCTTGTCGATTGCCTGATGGTGAGATGTATTCACCCAGACTCGGTCCTGACCAACAAGGTCATGGAGGCGCGTACCGGGCGCGACCGACATGTCATGGGCCAGGAAGTCGCGGATCTTACGCTTGAATGACTCTCGGTGGTCGAGGGTTGTGGGGTACTCGCTGTAGATGTCCTGGATAAGAGTTCCGCCCATCACTACGTTGAGGACCTGCTCGCCCCGGCATATGCCCAGGATGGGCATATCGTCTTCCAGCGCCCAGGGCAGCATGGTGGTTTCGGCGTGGTCGAGGCCGGTGTCCACAGGGTCAAGGGCGGGGTGAGGCTCCTGGCCGTAGAACTTGGGGTGAATATCGAGGCCACCAGGAAGCAGTATACCGTCAATCATTTCGTAGATGCGGCGCAGGCGGTCTTCATCGTCGATGTGGGGGATCATGATCGGGATACCGCCGGCAGCCTCTATCGCCTTGAGATAACTCTGGTTCATGCTGAAGCGCGGCGCGTGCTTGCCTGCTGCGTCGTGATCGTCCATCGTCGAGACACCGATAACCGGCATCCTGCTGCTGAATGGCATAACTTTCTAACTCCCTCTAACTGCTTTCAATTTTATGCTCGTAACATTTCGGCCATTATACATCTATATACGCCGTCGTGGTACAGGGCTGCCCCCTGAATTAGTATAGCAGAATTTGGCAAATTGCAACGCACCCACCAGTACTGGGTGTTCATAGCAATTCTGCGTAATAGATCGTGATTCGCAAGGAGCGTGCCAGGACTCGAGAACCGATCCATTTATGTGTCAGGCCTGTTAGTGCATAGAGTATTTGAAGCAGCATCAACTTTGGCAGTCCGCAATCTATAACCCATCGTATAATAATGAGACAACTTCAAGTAAATTGAGGGAAATATTGATTTCTTTGATAATAGTATTGACAAAGTGGAAAAGTTATGATATTATGGAACCAAGTTGAACAATATCAATTTTAGAATGAGTTTTCTCAATAAGGAGATAGTCAATTATGAATCCATTACCCGGTAAATGTCCAGTTTGTAATGATTCGCTTAATGTTACCCGCCTCCAGTGCGGTCAGTGCGGCACAGGCATAGATGGTCTGTTCGCGCTTGGCAGGCTCCAGGCGCTCACTCCCGAACAGATACAGTTTATCGAGATATTTATCAAGTGCAGGGGAAAGATCAAGGATGTCGAGACCGAGCTTGGCATCTCGTATCCGACTGTAGTTGGTCGATTGAACGACGTAGTTCGGTCGATGGGGTATGAAGTCGATGAGAATGAGAGCAGCGAGGTTGACCAGTTCGAGTACTACCAGGCACAGGTGCTCAACCCGAGAGGGCCGCGCGCTCCACGGATGCCAGCACCGCCCACCCCACCCACGCCTACGACCGCGCCAGGCAGGCCGAAAGTAAGCCCTGAGAAACGCCAGCAAGTGCTCGATGATTTGGCGGCAGGCAAGATCAGCACCGCCGAAGCGATGGCAATCCTCAACGGATAAAAACGTATCAAGAAATAGACACACAGGGAGAAAGGAGAACAGGGCATGACATCTTCTATCACATCAATTGGCCTGCCGACAATCATCCAGGAAGCAGCCGCGCCTGGCGTCCGCCGCTCCCGATTCTCGTTTCATCTCAACACGCCGCGCAGGCGGCGCTGGCTGCTCGTACAGGTCGTTAGTGTGCCTGATGACACCGTACAGCGAAATGAGGTCGAGCTTAACCATGCCATACGCTCCAGTACTCCCAGGCCCAGTCTCGAGCGCCTGGTTGATAACTACCGCGCTACGCACGCTTTCAATCGTTGCGTCTAGCATCTAATTAGAGACTAACTATAAGAAACCGAAAAGGAGAACGAAAATGACTAATAGAGAAGACAACACTCAGACAATATCGACCGCGGAATTTGCAGATAAGCCCCGCATCATGCTTGAGCAAGCCACCGGGGACGTTCACATCGAAGGATGGGACCGCCCGGAAGTCCAGGTGAGCACTGATGATGGACGCGAGATACAGGTGGAGCAGGAAGGCTCACAGATTATCATACGCAGCAGGTTCCGCCGTGAGCGGGATGACGAGCACGAGTCTCATCGACAACATAGACGACATGGCCCTGACTTTGGGGATTTCGGAGACCTTTCGCTCGGTCTTGAAGGGATCGCGGCACAGGTTGAAAGAGGGGTCGTACGTTCAATGCGCAAGCTAGGACGGCGGATCGAGTCGGAGATAGAAATAGGACGCTGGATGGGTGGGCGCGACTTCAAGATCAAGGCGCCTCACCAGTGCGACATCACATTACGAAGCAGCACTGGCGATCTGGAGGTAAGCGACATACAGGGCGCGCTTTATCTTCAGACAGCCAACGGCGATATACGCCTGGAAAACATAGAAGGTGCTGCAATAGTACGCAGTGCCAGCGGCGACATCCAGGTAGAGCAGATAACAGGCAAGCTTGGGGTGAATTCGGCCTCCGGTGACATCAGAATTGACCAGGCCAGGCTTGAGGAGTTAAGCGCCCACACTGCTAGTGGTGATATAGGTCTTGACATGTTGAATGTGCCGAGTAAGGGCTTTGACATCAAGACCGTAAGCGGCGACCTTACGGTGGAGCTACCGGGGAATGCGCGGCTCACGGCTCAGCTCAGCACATTCAGTGGCGATCTCGACTGCAATATGTCTCATGAGAGAGTGCAGAGAGGTCCGGGACGTGGCCGCGAGCAAACGATCACGATAAACGGCGGCGGCCCCCTGGCGCACTTCTCCAGCCTGAGCGGCGACGTGAGCATACATGGGAATAAGAAGAAGTCGGTGGAGAATCCTGCCGGTGAGCCGACTATGGACCTATCTCGAAACGCTGCGCCATCTTCGGGTGCGGAGTCGGGCGATATATCCGAGCCTGAGGGCTACGCCGCACGCAAGCAGGCTTCGCTTGAGATCCTTCAGGCTGTGGAGCGGGGTGAGTTGTCCGCGCAAGATGCAGCTCTCCGCCTGAGCGAGCTAGAGGCCAGCTAACTTCACACGGTGCAAGGGCGGGTGTAAACGTAGATTCACCCGCCTTATGCTATCCCGGACAACTGACTGAGGAGAAATCGGGTGCTAACTCTATTGCGCCAGCGCAACTTTGCGTTGCTCTGGTTCGGCGGGCTTATATCGTTCATAGGCGACTGGGTACTGTTCGTTGGGCTGCCTGTCTATATATATCAAATGACAGGCTCTGTGCTGGCTACGGGCATCATGTTC
>JBBRVL010000408.1:0-3599 GCA_038246925.1 Chloroflexia bacterium | reverse complement strand
TGGCGCTGCGCGGGGGCGACCCACGAATTGGCAGGCGGCTCTGGCGGCTTTTTGAGGCTACAGGGTACGTCAATATTGACCTTGAAGTGGTGCCGGTCCACACCGACAAGGTCGGTATTGAGATGCTCTTCCCGGAGGAGTGGGACCCAGGGGGATTCAAGCCTGCGCTGGACCTCGGTATCATGACCGAAGCAGACGTCGAGACTATGCACGAGGCGCACATAGAGTTCCACGCATC
This sequence comes from Chloroflexia bacterium, assembly GCA_038246925.1. Classification (GTDB taxonomy): domain Bacteria; phylum Chloroflexota; class Chloroflexia; order QHBQ01; family JADMIH01; genus JADMIH01. The sequence goes on along the minus strand of JBBRVL010000408.1, from coordinate 3,361 downwards.
GCCCGATAAGTACTGCCTCTTCGTCAGCCTGATGGTCTGTGGGCAAAAGATGAACTGAGGGTTTTGTTGCCGCTATTCTACCTCGAACAAGGAGCGGCGTAACTCTGATTGCCTGATGATAGAGAGCAAGGTACCAACACGTAGCTCAGGGTGGTCGGGTACTGGAACGGTTATGGTAGAGCCTTCGACCTTCTTCTGCATGATAATATGGCTGCCTCGCTTTCTTACTTCTACAAACCCGTGTGCCGCAAGAATATGGCATACCTCGCGGCCTGGAAGTACGCGTAGCTTACCCAACGGCGATTTCCAGCCGGGTTACAAACACCTCAGTATGCAACCGGCTTTCTATTTCGGAAGGATCGGCTGCCTCAAAAAAGCCTTCTAGAGCTTCGATCAGGTTGAGACGTGCCTCCTCGACCGTGTTCCCCTGGCTGGCGATGTCCAATTCTGGGCAGCGGGCGACATATTGGTCTTCTTCGCGCTCGATTATGGCGGTGAGTTGTAATTTCTTCATAAAATTATCCTTCCTGGGCGTATTCTACCATGAGGGCGATAGCGACGCCTTGCTGGATGTCGAAGACGTTGTGGTCGGGAGGCAGAAGAGGTCGGCGTAGAAGATGCGGGGGATGGGTTTACCTTTGGGCTTATTTGTTCAGCAAAGTTATGAGGTCATCAACTGTCAGATCTGCCTGCTTGAGAATTGAGCTTAATGTGCCTGCCGGGAGGTCACGGTTGCCATGCACAGGTACACCCACCAGAGCAGCGACTCCGGGTTTCTTCAGATAGTAATGGCTACCCCGCACGTGAGAGAGTTCAAATCCTCCGCGCCGGAGCGCCTGTAGCACAGCCTTACCACTCGCCCTGGGCAAGCGGGTCATGCAACCGCAACCTGGACCTGAACCAACTCGGCTTTGTTATCATCAGGAGGTACAGGGATACCTTCTTTGCCGGCGGCTTCTATGTAGCCGAGGATTGCTTCTTGCGTGTTAGCGAGGGCTTCTTCGCGTGTTTCTCCGTAAGTGGAGAGGTAGTTCAACAAGGGCACATAAGTAACCCATACCTTGTCCACGGAATCCCACTCTAACACCACCTGGAACTGGCGAGTTGTCATCTTTTTCTCCTATTTGAGGTTGTAGGGATTGTGCCTACCCGCGAAGGATTCTCACAATCGTATCCGTGACAGCATTGATTTTTTCGGGCTTCAGGATGCCAATGCTGTAAAGGATCAGGTGGCTGTCTGCCGTAAAGAGGCGATTAGGGCGGATGTTGCTGCTTTGCTTAAGACTGCCCCTGCTGAAGTCTGTATCTTCCAGGGAAAGTACGTAGGTATCGCGTACGGATTGGCTGGTGATCTGGCACAGGATTACGTCGTCTCCTTGTAGCGCAGCTACTACCAAAGCGGGACGACGCTTCGCCTGAGTGAGATCTGAGAAAGGGAAGGGAACGACAACTACCTCTCCCTTTACAAATCTTGCCAAGCTGTGTCCTCCTCGGGCTTGAGCCAGTCCTTTGCTAAAGCCTGTTCACTGGCGATGGCTGTTTCCCTGGGCTCATAGATGGTCTTTGATTTCAGGAACCGCACGAAATCCAATATCTCATCAAGCAGAGGCTCAGGAACCTGCTTGATTTCCTTGATAAGTGTATCTATCTTGCTCAATGTTATCTCCTCTTGGTATGTGAGGGATGAGATTCTGCACTGCGTTCAGAATGACAAAGGACAGTGTGTTCGCTACGACCGCATTGAGATTATATCAGACTCTTCCGCAACGACGCGTCGCCTATGCCCGATAGCTCCACTATCTCCGCTTCGTGAAACGCCGCGAACCGCTTCAGCCCGGCGGATAGAGCAACCCTGAACTGCTTATCCTTCGCCATACTCTCGTCTTCTAGCCAGAAGCCGTCTATCTTTAGCACTTTTGTCTTGCGGTCCAGCTTGGGGTTGAGGCGACCCACGAGGCGGTCGCCGTAGAGGATAGGCATGGTGTAGGGGCCGTACTTGCGGGTGTGAGGCGGCTTATAGACCTCCCAGAGGTATTCAAAATCGAACAGAGCCTTGAGGCGAGCGCGGTCCCAGATGAGGTTGTCGAGGGGGGCAAGGAAGTTGACTTCTTCGAGGGTGGTAGTATCGAGAGGCTGCCACTGGTCCGGTATGTTGCCCTGCTCCAATATATCGAGGAGGGGAAGGTCGGCGGCGGGTATGAAGTATGTGTCCTTTAGACCTTCGATATTTACCAGGGCGATGCTGCCTTCTTTTGTCAGGGTGTCGAGGATGGCGCGTGTCTTTGAGTTGCCTTTCGTGCGCAGAACGGTGGTGAACGAGCGGCCAGGTATGCTGCCGAGGCGTATGGGGCCGAGGCCGATGTCACGCACGGTCTTGAGGGCGAGGTGGTGCTCTATGGAGCTTATATCTTCGTCTCGCATCTCGATAGACTCCGATGTAAGGGGAGGCATGGTGCCGTGGATGGAAGTGTCGAGGATGTCGTTGGCGAAGTAATATATACGGTCGAAGCCCTTACGGCTGTGGGTCATCAGCTCGCCTAACTGCCACATGCTGTAAAGGGCCTGGCCCGTCTCTTTCTCGCTGCGGTAATACCCCACGAAACGCTTTTCTCCTGTGAAGTCGCGGTTGCCGAGGGGGCCGCGCTCCTGAAGCTCGCGGCGCACAAACTCGATGGCCTCGGTATGGGTCGCTATATGCCTTGCCCAGTCTTCATGGGAGCGGCGACCCAGCATGACGATGCGCAGGTGGGGAAGGTCTTCTATAGGGTAGATATGGAGGCAGCCTCCCCAATCGAAGAAGAGGCGGTCGGTGAACATCAGCTCGTCGAGGTGGGCTGTATGGTAGTCGAGCACGCGGCTCCAGAGGATGAGGTCGTGGTTACGGGCGACGGCGCTGACGGAATCGACCTGTACCTTTTCGAGGGTGCGAATAGCGGTGGCTGCACCCTGCTTGCCCTGCAGGCGGCGTCCGGGCCAGAGACCTTGCTTGCCGAGCAGGTAGCGGCGTGCGGTCTGGTTGGAGATATGGGGCAGTGTGTTCTTCATAGACAGCATTTTAGCACAAATGGTCTAAGGTGTGAAGGGATTTAGGGGTTGGATACATGAAACATGAAACGTGAGGCTGTGTACGGAGGGTAGAAGATCAAGTTATCAGCTACTAACCCCTAATCCCCAATCCCTAACCCCTACACAGTCATTTGCGCCCCCCCATGCCTTTATGCTATATTTGCGATATCTTCTACGCCTGCTAATGGCTATTACTATCATGGCCTATACTCACACGCGGGCGAAAGCGTAACCCCTCATGCCAGACTCTCCACCTACCCCTCCTACAGATAGCGATGCCCAGTCCCCCACGATG
>JBBRVL010000407.1:0-3603 GCA_038246925.1 Chloroflexia bacterium | reverse complement strand
GCGAGTGGACCCGGCGCGCATGATTGTTTCACGAGCTATCTTCTGGACATCTATCCAAGCTGTTGTAGTGATCTCGCCCATAACAACTATGAGGCCCGTTGTGGTGGCCGTCTCACACGCCACGCGAGCATCGGGGTCCTTCTCCAGGATAGCGTCCAGCACCGCATCGGAAATCTGGTCGCACAGCTTATCCGGGTGCCCCTCGGTCACCGACTCAGAGGTAAGAAAGCTCTGGGGCGATGACATGAATGTAGACTGGTGTTGATTGTTTGCCATGTTTGTTCTCCTTTTGGTGTTACGTATTACCCAATGGGTGCTTTTTCTATCGCTCTATCTTGTTGTTATTTGAAGTACCATTGCCTTGCGTTCCAGAAGCTACTCGTGGTGTTGTTAGGCAGTTTGTAGTTGCCTAACTGGTTAGTGACAACCTCGACGTTGGGACGTTGGACGAGAGGTATGGTATGAATATCCTGCATTATAAGTGACTGGGCCTCGGCGGCTGCAACGGCTTGTACGCTGGGGTCTATATCAAACTTAAACCTGTCATTGGCTGCCTTGAGCATGGGGTTGCACAAGCGATACGAGTTCTCCAGTGCGATATCTGACCATGTACCAGCATCCATGGCATAATCTGGGACTCTCTCGCATACCCACTCACGGAAGTCGCTATCCCGTGTGGTTACGTATGCGTATTGGGCCAGTTTGGTTGTGCCGTTCATACGAGGGTCGGTGTTGTCACCGGCGAAGAAGACGTCTGAGCTGTAGTTCTTCGTAACTGCATCTACACCTATAGCCTTCAGGTCTTCATGGACGAGGGCCTGTATCTGCTGGCGAACAGCCTGGGTTGTGGTTGCATACTCAAATTGCAGCTTGACGCCGCCCTTCGCACGGGGCTGCCCACCGCAATCACGACCACCTGTTCCGGCAGGACATCTCCAGCCCGCCTCTTCCAGCAGCGCCGCGGCTCTATCAGGATTGTAATAATAGATAGGCAGTTTGTAAGTGGCGGCTATATCGGGGTAGTTCTTCGTAAAGTTGGGATTGTCCAGCGAGAAGTAGACGCCTGGAGGAATAACACTATTCATCACGCCCCCCATGCCTTGATAGACTGTATCAACTATGCGCTGGCGGTTTATCGCCGTGATGATTGCTTCGCGCACCGCCTTCTCTTGGAAAGGGTAATACGTGAAGTAGAAGTCCAGGTGCTCCCAGGTAGAAGCAGGGCGGCCCGCTACCTTGAAGCCTGCGGCCTCGAAACCGGCCCTGTCGGCTGGCGGTAAGTTGAATGTCTCGGAGGTAACGAGTTGCATCTCTCTAGTCTTGAGCTGGGAACTCATAGTGGTCAAGTCAGTAATGAACTTGATGCGTATCGTTTTAATAGCAGGCTTTACCGTCAGACTGTAGTGCTCATTCTGTACCAGCACCATCTCCTGCTTCTTGTTCCAGCTTGCTATCTTCCAGGGTCCCGTGCCTACAGGAGCGCGTCCTGCTTCACTCTCAGCGAGCTGAGCGGGCGGTATCTTCCCAAGCACGTGCTCAGGATAGGCAACTCCTATCTCCGAGTATGACCTGGACGTTACCGGCTTTTTCTGGTCAATGTAGGACTTGACGAAAGCGTAGTTCTCTTTGTCAGGTTGCGAGTTATAGTACACTTTGGCCTGGTTGAGCGACATATAGTTGTAGATGATCGTGTACTTATCCGGGTTGTCGATGTTCAGTAGTTTCTGGTACTCCGAGCGGTTGGGCACAGTCGCGCCGGGGGCCAGCATCAACCTGTATGCAAAGATAGCGTCGTTTGAGGTAAGCTCTTTGCCGTCCGACCACTTGATCCCCTGCCGCAGCTTGTACTTCACTTGGAGGTAACGGTCGTCACCCTGCCCGATGAAGCGCGCTCCGCCGTTCTCAAGGGTCGGCACGTACCAGGCGTTCAGGGGGAAGAGGTTGTCGTTATCATCCCGCCCTACCAGCTTGTCCTCGATCAGGGAGCGTATGCGATTCGCAGCCGAGGAAGTATCAGCGAATGTCAGGTTACGCGGCTCCTGGGACATGGCAACAACTATCGTCTCCTTCTTGCTCGTTACGTCCTTAGAGGGAGCGACCGGCAGCGCATCTCCGGGGACAGGCTGCATCTTGTATTGCTCCACGCCCAGCAGTCCAAGCTCTACCTCATAAGGCGCGGGCTTCTCAGGATGAGCTTCCATGCGGTTGCGCTCGAAGTACTGCACGGTGTAGGTCTTACCGTCCGCCTCCGACGCTTCCTGGAAAGGCTCACTCAGGGGAAAGCCAAACTGTTTCAAGCCTCCGTAACGATTCCAGTATTCGAGGATTTTGCCCGAAATTGTATGTTTAGTCTCAGGGAACCACAATTTCGTAGCGGATAGGTCAGCTGGCCTGGGCACATCGAGGAAGGGCTGGGCGTCGCAGCTAGGAGGACACTTACCCTCGATCCGGCTACGGCCTTCCACCCGCGTAGACCCAAGCCGCCCCAGCAGCACGTCGTATGGCCTGGGGTTTTCAGGGTGGGCCTCGTAGCGTGCCCGCTCGAACCACTGCGTCTGATAGGTCTTGCCATCCTCCATAGAGATTTCGGCACGACGAGCGGTTATGGGCAGGCCGTTGACGTAGACGTTGCTCTGCTCGCTCCCTGACTTGCCCCACTCTTCAAGGAAGCGCCCCGATACCTCAAAGCCGTTGATCATTCGAGAACTACCCTGCGAGGCAGCCCCAGGCATAGGAAGCACCCCCAGGAACAACCCGCAGGCAAGGGCTGCGCCGGACGCTAATCGAATGATGCCATGCGCCGAATTACCCACTACTTATTGCGCTCCTCTTGGGCCATCATGTTGTAATAGCTCAACCTCAGATAGAAACTCAACTTTGTCATATAAATCGCGCAAAGGCACCTCACAGTCAATCGAGACAAGCGTGAGGCGCGAGTCCAGGTCACTCATCTCAGTAAGCACCCAACCGGCAGCCTGCCGCACGTAGCGCTCGACCCGAACTTTATCCTGAGCGACCAGCACGTACTCCGTTAGTGAGCTCAGCCTGCGGTAGTGCGCAAACTTCTCGCCACGGTCGTAAGCCTCGGTAGATGGAGATAACACCTCAACTATCACGCTTGGATTAGCGAGCGTATCACGTTGCGCGCCATCAAAGCGCATCTCACCGCACACGGCAACCACGTCGGGATAACTGTACAGACCAGTAGCAATTACCTTCACGCGCATATCGCTGCTAAACACTTGACAGGGCCGCCCTACGAATTGATTACCAATCACGCGCACAATATTGGTAGTGATAGTATTATGTTCCAGGCTGTCTCCCGCCATAGCGAGTATCTGGCCGTTGAGGTATTCGCTCTTATAGGTTGCATTGCGCTCAAGAGCCAGATATTGCTCCTCCGTGTACAGTGTTCTGGCTAGAGAGGACATGGTCTCTCCATATTGTCTCCGGCTCTTACTTTATTAAGCACGCCTTTCAAACCAGCATAAGGAGCCGTAGGGGCGGACACACGGGTCCGCCCCTACGGTGGGGTAGCGTTCTAAGATGCCGTGTCTTGAACATACTAAAATTAACCCCTACGTACCACTCTCCCACGAAGAG
>JBBRVL010000406.1:0-3605 GCA_038246925.1 Chloroflexia bacterium | reverse complement strand
TTATCTCTCAAGGTTTCCGCCCAACGGCTTGGCAAATCATTGTATCGTGCTCAGGCTGACTTGCTCAGTGATTATCTACGTGCTGAACTGCGTAACCCTCACATCACCGCTTTCAGCCCTGCCTGAGCGAAAGTCCTAATATATCAAAGTGTTGCAACATCACAATATTGTGATATCCGTAGGCGCTTTTTGGTTGGGTGAAGTGTGCGCTTATAAATCCTTACTAAACGCTCTTGCTCCTACACGCTCGTAACCCATTCCTTCAAGGAACTGCGGCCATGCGTGCTTATCCTCATCGTACAGAGGTTCCCAGATCTGAAGCTTCCAGCACGTAGTACCCGAATGTAAGAATTCCGAGGCTGCGAAAAGTATCGCTACTAAGTACTAGATCGCCTGTGCACGAACTCTTCAATCTCCGAGGGATGCACCCCCAATTTCTCTGCAATCTTCCGCATCGTCCCCATGCGCAGGCGCTTACCTTCGACTGCTGCATAAAATGTATGGGCCGAAATACCCAAGAACTTCACAAACTCGTTGATACTCATGTACCGCTCCTCGCGGTACTCATTCAAGTGCCTTGACATAACGTACGAGAGACTCCCTCCAAGAACGCGTATATCAGGCTGTGCGCCAGCGTCCTTGACTCATTATGCCTACCACCATCATCTATGTCAATTCGTTGCCTAAGCGTTGCTATATCATTGCATTATACTTGCTATAATGATACAATGAGAACAGGTAATCGAGCGGTGCAAGGAGGTCAGGATAAGCGATTTGGCGAAGCTAGGGGGACCCAACATGAAAGCAGCGGCTATTTATTGCAGAGTTAGTACGAGTAACCAGGCGCGGCATGGCACCAGCCTTGGCTCACAGCTTGAAGCTTGCAGGCAGCATGCCCACGAGCAGGACTATATGATCCTGAAGGAGATACAGGACGAAGTAAGTGGCGCACATCTGACGCGCCCCGGCCTCGACGAACTCCGAGATATGGCGGCCAGCGGTGAGATAGCCGCTATCTTCTGTTATGACCCGGACCGCTTAGCCCGCAATATGGCACACTCGATGCTGCTCTGCGAAGAGTTTGCGAGAGGGCAGGTGCAGCTTGTCTTTGTAAACATGCGCCCGCAGGACAATCCCAACGGTGAACTGTCCCTCAACACCAGAGCCGTGTTTGCGGAGTTCGAGACCGAGCAGATGGAGGAGCGCATCAGGCGTGGCAGGAAGCAGACTGCAAAAGAGGGTAGGGTCATAATGTCTGCTTGTATGCCCTACGGATATAGGTTTATGCGTGGTGAAGGTCGGCTGCAGATTGTGGAAGCTGAGGCTGAGTGGGTCCTTAGAATGTATCAGTGGGTTGCGTATGATCAGTGCTCACTACGCGAAGTTGTACGACGCCTTCACGCAGACGAGGTTCCAACTCAGAAAGGAAACACGCGATGGCACAGATCGGCCGTGAACAACATCCTATCAAGCTCTACTTACATGGGCAAGTGGAATTACAACAAGCACGCCGCAGCCATACCAATCACTCCCAAGAAGCCAGAAAACGAAGGGCGCAAGTCAAGCCGGGTCGCTCGCCCGCGGTCTGAGTGGGTCGAGGTACATGTACCGGCCATAGTGCCTGCTGATCTCTTTGAGACCGTGCAACTTCAGCTAGAGCGAAACAAGCTGAGATACAGCAACAATGTCAAGTATGAATATTTGCTGCGCGGTATGATGACCTGCGGGAGGTGCGGCTATGCTCTCTTTGGGCACACCCAGATCAAGGGGCGAAAGACCAAGAAGGAGCAACGCTGCTATAAATGCTCTGGCCGTTTCGAGCATCACAAGCACTTACCCCCCGAGGAGCGCTGCCCAACCCCGCAGCGCTCCGCTGACAGGTTAGAGGTATTAGTGTGGGGAGAGGTAACAAGTCAGATCAGCAACCCTCAAGTTGTACTCGCCACGCCGCAAGAGTGCGAGCAGGCGCGGCAACACCATCGCAGACGCGACGATGCCGAGCTTACGGCTCTTTACGATATTGAGGAGCAGACAAAACGAGAACTGGACAAGCTGCTCGACCTGCACATGGCCGATGTCATAGGCCGAGCTACTTTGGAAGAGCGGATGAGCCTTATCAAGCGCCGTCAGCAAGCCGTTGAAAAAGCCAAGGTAGAGGTATTAGGGCGTATAGAGCGCCATAACCGTGTGATCCACACAATCGAAGCAGTGCAGGAGCTGCGTGAGCAGGTGCAATGCGGGTTCCCGGACCTTGCGATTGAGGTTAAGAGGCAGTTTCTCGAGGCGCTGCAGATCAAGATCCGGGTGACAGACGATGAAGTGCTTATCACAGGCTTGCTCGGTAGCACAGCGCTAAAACTCCGCTGACCCTAAATCCAAGACCCACATCAAGCACCCACAGGTGCAGTCGTCCGTCGGGGCGTTGTGCTGCGGCCATCAGCATTAATGCGATGGCAATTAGAGGCGCTAAGAAGCTCCAGGCAGGTACAGTGAAACCTGAATTAGAGCTATTTGCGTCAGGCATGATATCTGTAGGGCGTGATGCCTTCTCGTGTCCCAGGAATAGAAGGGCTCCGACGTAAGCGGGTAGCCTGAATTGTGCAAGCAAGAACTGGCAGCATCTGTATCGGTTTCTGTACCGGTTCTTGTATCGACCATTATACCCAATAGCAGTCTACAATAGAACCTGTAGGCACGTGCCTGCCGCAGCAAGCTTATACAACAAAAGGAGATCGCAAAATGAGATCAATCAATGAGAGAGATGTGGATCGTGTCAGGATGACAATGGACCAGGTGGCAAGCTCTGCTTCCCAGGATGTTGGTATGTTCAATAATCTGTTCGGTAGTCTTGGCGGCACGATTGATCCACAGTTCGGCAACCTGCATGGCTTACCCGCCGAGACTACGGTAGGGCAGGTTAACGGGTTTAACTTCTTCCTGTCGTGGCAAGGCCCAGTAGGCGAGATCGTAGCCTTCTTTACACAGCCGCAGTAGGCGAAGCAATTACGCAGTCAAATCTCGACACAAGTACGAAGGGAAGAGGAATAACAATTATCATGAAAAGATACCTTGCACCATTTGCGATAGCCGCCATCTTAATAGTGGCATTTCTCGGCAGCAGTTCGCGCTCCGCGTCAGCAACAGGCGAATACAACGTCACTGACCTCGGGGTCCTGGGCAATTGCAATGGTTGCAACAGCCTGAGCCGCGCAAGGGCTATAAACGCTTCCGGCATAGTAGTAGGGGAAGCCACCACTGCCAGCGCTGCGACACACGCTTTCCTGTGGCAAAATGGCGCAATGCAGGATCTCGGTGTCCTGCCGGGTGGTAGTGGCAGCAGTGCCCGGGCTGTCAATAGTGCGGGCGATGTGGTGGGATCCTCCAACGGCTCCACATTCGGCAACCATGCCTTCCTGTGGCAAAACGGCGCAATGCAGGACCTCGGTACCCTGCCGAGTGGTAGTGGCAGTGTGGCTAACGGTATCAATGACATAGGGCAGATAGTAGGCTACTCCTCCACACATGGTGTTATTCACGCATTCGTATGGCAAGGCGGCGTCTTCAACGACATTGCCGCCGCTCCGGGCTTCGGCAACTGCAACAGC
>JBBRVL010000405.1:0-3611 GCA_038246925.1 Chloroflexia bacterium | reverse complement strand
CCTGATGTAAAATAGTCGGGACGGTGAATATTCTCCTCCATATCTTATTAGTCGCGGGGATGGCGACGGCCCTGGCTGCCTGGTGCGGCTGGGGTATTGCGCGTCTTGCGCTGCCTGAATCTCTCCAACGCTGGGTTGGGTTGCTTGCTCCCTTACTAGGGTATTGCCTGGTACTCGTCGTGGGCTACTGGATCGTGCGCGACTGGGTTGGGCTTTGGGGGGTGTTACTGGTAGTCCTTCTGCTTGGAGGTATATTCAATCTGTTGGCGTGGCAGCGCACAGGCCCACCTCGCATCCAGCCGAGGCGGGAACAGCTTCCCGTTTTGATACTACTTGTCGTGACTCTCCTCGTAGGCGTCGCGCCCCTCATCAGCTACGGCTACCCTGCCATAATAGGCGGCAACTGGGACGTAGAAAACTACCTCCCTACGGCACGCTACCTGGAGCGTGCCCCGGTCAGCGCCATCGCCACCGCCCCGCCCAACCCTCTGCGAGACCTCAATGCTTTCCCTCCGTCGAAGGGACTGACGCTTGGCTTCTCGATCTGGCAGGGAAGCGTCGATCTGCTGACAGGATCGGAGGCGATCACTACCTTTGCCATCATCCTGGCATGGCTGCGCATGATGGGTGTGGGCGCGGTCTACATTCTATTCCGCTCGATCATGGGTTTGACGCGCGGATATGCGCTTCTGGGCGCTGCCTTCGTCAGCGCTGGGGCGTTGCTGTTGTGGGTAGAACTGTTCAACTTCGGGATGCAGATGTCAGCGTGGCCTCTCATCCCGCTCGGGCTTGTCGTGGGAATAGCGGCCGCGCAGGATACCTCGAATAGAGGAGTTCGCTCCGCTCATAAGGCGTTGCCTGTACTTGCCGGGGCGGGATTGGCTATTTCGGCATTGCCTGTAGCCTACTATCCAGCACTGACCCTCTTCGGCCCGCTGGCTGTGGGGCTTGGGCTGGCGGTTCTCGTGCGGTCTAATAGGAGAGCACAACTGTTAGCTTCGGCGGTGGTGATGGCGTTGTTCGCTATTGTGTTCGCTATACCGACCATTGGAGCGTATTTTGAAGGGTTCAGCTTCCGGTACGGCGAGAAACTGACTACCCTGGGCCTCTTCCGCTACGTGCCGCTTACCGATTTCGTGGGGTTCACGCCTTTCGATCTGCGCGCCCCTAAAGATGTCTCTGTGCCCGTTGAAGGATGGCTGGGTCTGCTGGCGTTAGCATCGCTTATGGTAGCAGACCTGGCACTCGGTAAGCGGCGGGACAGGTGGATCGGACTCGTGTTGGGGGCCGCGGCGTACATGGCCTGGCTGCGCTGGGGGCAGGAGTACCCTTACGCCTATATGAAAGGTGGGGCTTATGCGGCTTTCCCCTTCCTCGGACTCGCCGCAGCGGGTTTGCAGGCTCTCGGCGTGAAACGTGAAACGCGAAACGTGAAACGTGATTACCGGTCACTGGTCACCGGTCACTGGTCACTAGTCGTTGGTGTGGCGCTTCTGGTGTTCATGGGCATCGCTCAAAACGACATGCTGAGCGGATTCCTCGGCAGACCTCGCCTCTACACTGCTCAGATGCCCGACCTCCTCTCCCTGCGCCAGCAGATCCCGGCAGGAATTAAAGTCACCTATACCTCCGACCCTCGAATCGATACCGTCACGAACGGACTTGCAGCCTATATGCTCGACCATACCACAATGCTGGGAAGCGCGCAGACCGGCTATAGCGCGCCCTGGTCCAACGGCGATCCTGATGATATAGGCGACTTTGGCCTCCTATCGTTCCAGGAAGACCCCTCCCTGCTTGGCTTCTCACCGGAGGGGCGTATTTGGCAGGGCGGGTCGTTCGTGCTTTATCGCAAGCCGGATGACGTGAAGGCGCACCTGCCGCTCAATCGGACGCTCAACCAGGGTGAGATTATGGAGCTTTCGCTCGGCCAGGACGACCTGTCAGAGGCTCCGGCAGCATTGCCTGGGGGGCAAAAGCGTCAAGTACAGTTGAGCCTGGCATCGTTTACCGGCGGCTCGGTGCTCGTCGATGGGGGTATATCGTTTTCAATACCTCCAGGCGGATCGACTCTTGTTACGCCTGTACTTGGCACTCCACACAAACTTACCTTGCGCAACGACGGCCGAACGCCCCTTACTATAAGCGCAGCGACCCTGCGGGAGCCGGGCCAACATCAGATTGGCGCTGTGATACCTCAGCCGATGACGGTTCTGGCGCATGCCCGCTCGTCCGTGCAAGGCCAGGCGGTCGCTACTAGCATAGACACATTAGCGCCGAACATCGGCCCGGTGGCGCTCGAAGTTGATATTTGGGATACGCCACGCGGCCTGCACTACGGCTCATATGGGGTCGAACAGCCCAGGGTCGATGCCCAGCGTAGTTTTACCCTTACCCTCGATCTTCCATCTGGGAGGATGACGAGCGCAGACGACAAAGGAGCCGCGCTTCCACTAGGCGCGACGTTTGAGGGGTTGAAGCCTGGGGACTACGCGGCGCGGCTCAACATCAAGGCGGGCACGCGGCTGCTGGCGACCTCCGGCGACCTCTTTACATTCAGCGTCAGCGAGGGGGGCGCTATTACCAATGTGAGCAGTAAGGAAGCGCCCACGTTGGCTACCTCGGCGGATCGTCCGCTCACGCCCCTGGCTGATACACGAGTAGGGGAGGACGTGAAGCTGCTAGGCTACGCGCTTGGCGACAAAGAAGTGGAGCCTGGCAACTTGATGTCGATCACCCTCTGGTGGGAGGTTATGAGCGACGGGCTGGACGAGCGGTCGGTTTTGCTCCATTTACGCGATGCTAAAGGCGAGAAGAAAGCGCAGGGTGATGGCCCTCCCGCCAATGGTGGCCGTCCTACCTCCACCTGGCGAAAGGGCGAGGTAATCATAGACCACCACACTATCGAGGTGCCGCCCGATACGCCCGAGGGCAGTTACAACCTGGCGGTCGGCATGTACCGCTTCCCGTCGCTGGAGCAGTTGCCTATTTCGCAGGGCGACAAGGCGCTTGAAAGTAATGTTCTGCTAGTGTCTGTAGAGGTCAAGAGATAGGTTTGTTGACTACTGACCATCGACCACTCATCACTCCTTACTCCTCACTCACAGGTAGGGTGAAGAAGACGGTCGTGCCCTTACCTATCTCGCTTTCGATCCAGATACGGCCCCCATGGGCCTGAATTATGTGGCGGGCTATTGCCAGGCCGAGGCCGGTGCCCCCTTCGCGGTCGGGACTGCCGGTGCGGGCCTTGTCTACCTTGTAGAATCGCTCGAATACCCTGGGCAGGTCGTCGGGCGGAATACCCGCGCCTGTGTCGGCCACGCTGATACGCACTACCCCCGCGGAAGGCTCTGCTTTGAGTATGAGGCTACCCCCCGGTGGAGTAAACTTGATTCCATTATGTATCAGGTTCACGAGTACCTGCTCTACTCTGTCAGGGTCAGCATAGACATTGGGAAGATCAGCGGCGGCCTGTACGGAGAGAGATATACCGGACCGCTCTGCCTGCGCCTTGAGTCTCCCCATAGCTCGCTCCAGTAAGTCGGGTACTATTACCGGCTGCTTGTTGATCTGCACCTGCCCCGACTCGATCTTCGACAGTTCCAGCAGCT
>JBBRVL010000404.1:0-3640 GCA_038246925.1 Chloroflexia bacterium | reverse complement strand
TCAACGGTGTCGTCACCGCGAACCCATACGGGCCGTGCTCGATCTCTGTTGCTTTATCTCTGCCAGTTGTGTTCATGTTATCCTCCATCTCTTGCGCTATTTCCTTCGTTACTCAACATCTACTGTACCAGGCCAAAGTGGTAACTCCCCGGCAGCAGGAGGTGAGAGGAGCAGAAGCCCCCCTCACCTCCTACTGCTACCCTGACCTAATCAGCGTTCAGGGAGCCGATGTGCCGTACCAGCTCTTGTACCATGCGCGCATCTTCTCTATCTCCGCGCTCTGGCTTGTGCTTATGGACTGGGCCAGAGTTCGTAGCTCGGCTTTCTCGCCGCCCGCCAGCACCATTCCGGCCATCATCACCGCCATCTGGTGGTGGGGGATCATCTGCTCGATGAAGGCTTTATCGAAGTCCGTAGCGGTAGCCAGGTCCTGGGTGCTACCGTTCATCATATCCATTCCGCCACCCATCATGCCACCGCGCATCATCCCATTTCCCATCATTCCACTGCTACCCATCATTCCGCCTGTGGAGTCGTTGGAGGAGGATGTGGGCACATCCGCGCCATACCACGCCTTGTACCAGGCCCGCATCTGCTCGATTTCGGCGGTTTGAGTGCGCTTGATGTCGGCAGCCAGGGCTTTTATCTCCGGGCGCTGGGCCTTCTGTAGCGCCAGGTCGGCCATAGCGATGGCCCCCTGGTGGTGGGGGATCATCTGCTCGATGAAGTGACGGTCAACATCGCCCATCATGCTGCCCATGCCCATCATGCTGCCCATGCCCATCATGCCTCCATAGCCGCCGCCATTGCCACCACAGCCGGACGAATCGCGGCTCGTATTACGATTTGCTTGAGCTCCCACAGTAAGAGCGGTGGCTCCAATGAGCAGCGCGCTTACAAGTAAAGCTCCTCCCAGTACCAGGAACCTATTTTTCTTCAGCATGTCCATAATTATGTACCTGTCCTTTCTTATGTATTTATGTGCCGTGTCATCTATAGCCAATATCGTGCGCTATCCTATTGCTTTTCTCGCCTGCTCAAACTCTGCCTGGGTGATCTCGCCTGCGGCATAGCGTCTCTTCAAAATATCGAGAGCGCCCCCGGATGCCTTTACCGTGCTGTCTCTCCCGGCCAAGCTTGCAGAAACGCCCCATGCGATGAGGGCTGTCAGCACGACCCAGAAGAGGATCATCCCAAAACCCCAGAAAGCGCCCATATTTCCGAACCCGTCCATCATGGTCTTTATCTCCTTTCCCCACTGACACCCTCGTAGTCATTCCCCGACGCAGAGTGGTGGGTTGTTCTATCCTAATTGTAGCGAGCGCAGGTAAAGATTAGATGCATAATTGTGTTACGATTAGGTTATGGTGCAAAAGGAAGAGGGGGTAGGCACTCGACGTGGAGCGCCTGCCCCCTCCATTCACCGTTTCACCGGCTCCAACGCCCACCGGATGCTCCGACCTTCTGCGCACTATCTCTTGTGGTTTACTACTCGATCATGGTAGGGCAATCTCTGCCTCTTACTTCGTGCTATTCAACTTGGCACATTACGTGTCCTTAGAACACCTAACAAAACGTCTTTTCAAGAAAGTTCCAGCAGATGAGAGAGCAACCTAACCCAAGGAAAGCTTCTGCTCGACCTCTACGGTATACTGACGACACGCAGATGTCGCTGGCTACCGCCGTCGGCTGCCTGCGTGCCTGGGTGCGGCAGGTGAACAAGGGTATCTGCCATGACTTCCCTTTGTTTTCATGCTTCTATCATAATTTATACTCCATCTTTTTCACCACTCCCTCGGTGGCCCACTTGTTATTCACCATTGGTATAGGTAAGGCATACAATGCGCGAAATCTAAAGTCCATAAGCACCTATGGACAACGCCGGTCAACTCCGATATGAGCGTAGCTCGCTAATGCGTGCACACAACTGGGTACGGTAGAGGTGTGCAAACTCGCAGGTCTATGGCTGACAACATGCTAAACTAAGCTCAAAATAATCCGTTAGAAAAGGAATTCTCACCGATAATATCTGTCGACAGGCGTATCCCCCGATTACCTCCCAAAAAGCCCGGGACAGTTCGGGACAGTTCGAGAGACTAAAAAACTCCGCACTTACCGGATGCAGGTCGGTTTGGGGATGCACCGGAGCAAACCCTACCTAAAGGAGAGAAACATATGACCGACCGGTCCCGCCCTTCCTATATAATAGCCACCGGGCCTGAGCTGGGATCTGAGACGCACCTGGAGACGCACCTGGAGCCGCGATCTGATAGTGAACTGGTGCCGTTGCCCCCCCACCGTCAGCCCTCGGCTGACAGGCACCCGGCCCGCGTCTACCTGGCGTCGCTCTCGCCCGGCTCCCGCCCGACCATGAGAGGCTCCCTCCAGGTCGTAGCGGAATTACTCACTGCAGGCCGCTGTGGCTGGGAAACGATGCCATGGCACCTCTTGCGGGTGCAGCACACCCAGGCGCTCCGTGCGGAGTTGGCCGGTCGATACGCCTCGGCCACCGCCAACAAGATGTTGGCAGCTCTTCGGGGAGTGCTGCGCGCGGCCTGGGAGCTTGGCCAGCTCGATACCGACGCCTACCAGCGGGCCGTGTCGGTACGGGCGGTGCGAGGCGAAACGGTGCCTCGCGGGCGATCTATCTCGAAGGGGGAGTTGCGCGCCCTGTTCGGCGCTTGCCTGCGGGACCATACACCGATAGGAGCAAGAGACGCCGCGCTGTTGGCTGTGCTGTACGGTTCAGGGCTGCGTAGAGCTGAAGCCGCTGGGCTGGACGTGGGCGACTACGATCCAGATACGGGGTCTCTTCAAGTAAGAGCTGGAAAAGGCAACAAACAAAGAGTCTGCTACACGGCGGCTGGAGAGCGACATCTGCTGGGGGCGTGGCTTCGTGCCCGTACCGAGGCGGGCGCGCCCGGATCCGCGGGGCCGCTCTTCGTGCCGATGCTGAAGGGCGGCAAGATCAGGCTGCGGCACATAGACTCGCGCACGATACTTGATATAGCTCAGAAGAGGGCCAGGGAGGCAGGTGTGAAGCACCTCACTCCACACGATTTCAGGAGGACTATGATCGGCGACCTGCTCGATGCAGGGGCAGATATCTCCACCGTACAGAGGCTCGCGGGCCATGCCCAGGTGACTACCACAGCCCGTTATGATCGGAGGGGAGAGGTCGCCAAGGCGCGTGCTGCTGACCTGCTGCATATCCCTATTGAGGAGTGAGCATGATATGTATAGGAGCGGTCTGGGAGGATCTGTTGCAACAACTGAGTATGTCTGATAAAGTGGGGTTTACTGTCTATAGTTGTTAGCAATTGGAGCCCCTCGCATGCCTATCCAACCAGTCCAGCCCACCCAGCCTACTCAACACCAGCCCAAGCTCTTCAAATACCGGCACTACCAGGCTGAGATCATCTTCCTTTGTCTCCGCTGGTACCTGAGGTACTCGTTGAGTTACCGGGCCTTAGAAGAGATTATGACTGAGTGAAGCCTTTCAGTTGACCACACCACGATCTATCGCTGGGTCCAGCACTATGCCCCATCTTGGAGAGAAAATGCAGGGCCAAGCTGAGGACCACCGATGATTCATGGAGAGTGGATGAGACTTACATAAAGGTGAAGGGTCAGTGGATGT
>JBBRVL010000403.1:0-3655 GCA_038246925.1 Chloroflexia bacterium | reverse complement strand
GGGCCAGATAATGTCTGCTACAGCTCTTCTCGCCGATAATCCCACGCCGA
This sequence comes from Chloroflexia bacterium, assembly GCA_038246925.1. GTDB lineage: Bacteria > Chloroflexota > Chloroflexia > QHBQ01 > JADMIH01 > JADMIH01. The sequence continues at coordinate 3,605 of JBBRVL010000403.1, read as the reverse complement.
CAATTGAGGAAGTAAAGAGCTACATGTCCGGGAACTTATGCAGGTGTGGGGCCTACAAGGGCATAGTCGAAGCTGTCATGCAGGCCGCTGCTGCGGTTGATACGCAGCCCACGGAGAAAGGCGGGTCGCCATGGTCCGCGTAGTCAAGACCAAAGTCGAAATCGAAGGCAAGGTCCACGAAGAGACGGTTGTAGTCGAGCGCGATGAGCCTTCGACGTGGGAAGCCGGGCGCGAGTTCACGCAGATAGGGCAGCCTGCAAAACGGGTGGACGGCCGGGAGCGCGTGACCGGGGCAGCCAGATACACGTATGATATACAACCTCCCGGCCTTCTGTACAGCGCCGTTCTGAGGTCACCACACGCGCACGCACGGGTTCTTAGTGTGGATACCTCGAAGGCTGAAGCCCTGCCAGGTGTGCGCGCAGTCGTGTCCGCACGGAACGTTCCAGACATCCCGTGGTACGGCGGGGCGAGCAAGCTGTTCGGAGACGAGGTGCGCTTCATAGGCGAGGAAATTGCAGCCGTAGCCGCCGACGACCTGGACACTGCCCGCGACGCTCTGCGCCTGATTGACGTGAAGTATGAGGTCTTGCCTTTTGTGGCTGATATGGAAGAGGCGGTCAAGCCTGGCGCGCCCCAGATTCATCCTAAAGGCAACGTGCTACGAGATGATGAGGGCCACGAGGGTGAGCTATATACGCGAGGCGACGTCACCAGGGGCTTCAAGTCCGCCGACGTGATCGTAGAAGGTACTTACCGGACGCCTACCGCGCTACACAATTCCTTCGAGACGCACGGCTCCGTAGCGATGTGGGAAGGTGACGAGCTTGTTGTCTGGGAGTCGACGCAATATATCTTTGGCGTGAGAAGTCGAGTGGCGAGTGCGCTCAATATGCCGCTTAGCAAGGTCCGGGTGATCTCCGAGTACATGGGCGGGGGTTTCGGAAGTAAAGGTAGCACCCTCAAGGGTCCAGTCATTGCCGCGCTCCTTTCCAAAGCGTCGGGCCGTCCCGTTAAGCTGATGCTGGATAGACATGAAGAGAACCTATTGGCCGGCAACCGAGGCGCGACCGTTCAGAGGCTAAAGATAGGAGCCAAAAAGGACGGCACGCTGATTGCGCTCGATTTGGAAGCCCTGTATGGCATGGGCGCTTATGGGCTGTGGGCCGGGAGTGTGGACGGCCCGGCGAAAGAGCTATATGGCTGCCCGAATGTCCGTACCCATGTGGTCGGCGTTCGCACGAACCTCGGTACACACGCTGCCTTTAGAGCGCCAGGCTTCGTGGAAGGGACGTTCGCCCTCGAAGCAGCAATCGACGAGCTTTGCGCGAAACTGGAGATCGACCCTCTGGTCTTCCGGCGTAAGAACTTTACCGAAAAAGATCCTGTGACAGGTCACGCATATACATCTAAGCCTCTATTGGAGTGCTACGATAAGGCCCTTGAGCTTTTGGGCAAGTCGCCGGATAAGAGCCTGAACGAAGCTGATTCGTTACGGACGACGGAGGGGCCATGGAAGCGCGGGACCGGCTTAGCGAGCCAGATATGGAGTGGGGGCGGCGGACCCCCGGCGCACGCGCAGGTACGGCTCAATTCGGATGGCACTATTGAGGTGATGTGTGGGACACAGGACATCGGAACTGGCACCAAGACCTCGCTCAGCCAGGTCGTAGCCGAAGAGTTGGGCGTACCGCTTGGATCAATACGCTTCAGGTTAGGCGATACCCAAAAGGGACCATATGCGCCTGCCAGCTGGGGCAGCATAACCGTGCCGTCAGTCGGCCCGGCGGTGCGTGCTGCTGCCCAGGATGCTAAAGAGCAACTGCTGGAGATTGCCTCTTTCTTTATGGAAGTTCCCGCGAAGCGTTTGCAAGTGGTGGATGGAGCCATGACCATCGAGGGTCGCCCGGAAAGCCGGCGCACTATCCAGGAGGTGCTTTCTGAGATAGGTGATTACATGATCACGGGTAAAGGTTTCAGAGGGCCGAATCCAACGAACCCTCTACGCACCTGGGGCGCTCAGATTGCTGAGGTTATGGTGAACGTCAACACCTGCGAGGTGCGTGTCCTGCGCATCGCTGCTGTTCATGATGTTGGCCGTGTAATCAACCCGATGGGACTCAGTAGCCAGTTCTACGGGGGTATTTTGCAAGGTCTGGGGTTTGGCCTTACTGAAGAACGCATTGTTGACGGACGGGATGGCTCGGTCCTGAATGGAAACCTGCAGGACTACAAAGTGCCGACAAATGCTGATACTCCGGAGATGTTCGTATGTGGGCTTGATAAGCCTGATACAGAGGCAAATCATATCGGCTCGAAAGGCGCGGGCGAACCGCCCATTATACCAACGGCCGCAGCTATCGTAAATGCGATTTACCACGCGGTGGGTGTGAATATCAAGGAACTGCCCGTCACGCGCAGGCGTATGCTAGAAGCCCTGGCCGAGTTGAAGTTGAATGGCGCGCATGAATAACTTCAGCTATATCAGGGCTAATAGCCCGGAAGATGCACAAAGGGAAACAAGCTCAAGCGCAGACGTACGCATTCTCGCCGGGGGGACAGACCTGATCCCACTCATAAAAGACCAAATCTTATCCCCCGAAACAGTGATCGATATTTCAGGTTGGCCTGGCGCGGCTTCTATAGAGGAGACTGAAACCGGACTTCTCATTGGCGCCTTGACACCACTGTCTTCTATAGGGCGGCATAACGAGGTAAGGAAGGGTTACAAGGCACTTGCTGAGGCATGCAATCTGGCAGCGTCTCCTCAGCTGCGTAATATGGGAACGCTTGCCGGTAATCTGCTCCAACAGACGCGATGCTGGTACTATCGCGGAGACTACAACTGCTGGATGAAGGGTGGGTCGCTCTGTTATGCGCGTGAGGGTGAAAACGAGAACCATGCTATTTTCATGATGCGACCCTCCGAAAGTAAATGCGTCAGCGCGCATCCGTCCGATCCCGGAGCTGCATTGCTGGCGCTAGATGCCACGATCTTGCTATTGACCTCATCGGGTTCGCTCGATATGCCGGTAACGGAGTTCTTCGCGCTGCCGACCGAGGAGAGACGTACATATACGAATCTGCCCGATGGCGCACTGATTACCGGCATCCGGTTGCCCAAACTTGGTCCTGGTAACAGGTCCAGCTACACAAAAGCTATGCCGCGAGCTAGCTGGGCGTTCGCGCTCGCAGGTATTGCCCTCAGTGCGGATATTGATGGAACAACTATTCAGAATGCACGGGTAGCTGTCACGGGTGTCGCTCCGATACCATTTCGCGTTACCGAGGTGGAGCGGCAGATTTCGGGTTCTGCGCTCGCGCATCTCGATTATGAGGCGCTAGCCATACTCCTTGTAAAAGACGCTACTCCACTTGCGCACAACGGCTACAAGGTTGACTTGCTCGGCGCTTTGTTCAAGCAGGCTTTAGCTGACCTGCTACAGTAAAGGGGAAACGCCAAAATGGATTTGCTTGTTGACATACACAGCGTCTTCCGGTGGGTAGTGCTGTTCGTTGCTGCTGACGCTTTAGTGCTTGCAGTGCTAAGTGCTGTAGGCTCCCGGCCCTGGGATGCCTTAGCCGAGAGATTTTCGTTCTTCTTT